>NZ_JAXGWW010000097.1:0-7606 GCF_040773105.1 Lentilactobacillus sp. | reverse complement strand
TACATCTATTATGAAAAATTTGACTATGCTGGTGGCGACATTGACACAATCATTTGGAACATGGATGTGCTTAAGACTCGTGACGAAGCTTTAAAGAAGCTGGCAGAAGTCTTGGATGAAAAAATTGTCCGTTAATCCTTAGACAGTTGAACATTGGCGATCAAACAATCCAGTTAAGATTGCGGGCATTGCCAAGAATAAACAGGATAAAAGACGACCACTTTGGTGGTTGGTCTTTTACCCTGTTTTTTGATTTATTTTAAAGTGCCATCATCAGCGCAAACACCAGCGGAATTGTCGCCAAGCTCAAAATCGTTGACAGGCTCATCAGTGCGACTGCCGGACTGGTATCGCCATAGGCCTGCAGCGTGAATAAAACGACTAATCCTGCTGCGGGGCAAGCTGCCATGAGGACGGTTGTATAGAGCGCGACCCCGGAGACACCCAGTGCTTGAAGAACGAAAATTGACAAAATTGGGAATAATAGATTTCTGAAGAAAAGTGCCAGCCACAAGTGCCAGTCGATTAATTGCCGGCTGATGCGAATGTTGCCCAGACTATTGCCGATGACAATCATCGACAATGGCGTATTGATTGAACTGACGTAGTGGATGACCCGATCAACGGGGGCTGGCATGTGAAACGAAAACAGAAAAATCAATAGTCCTAGAAAAATGGCAATAATATTTGGATTCATGATAATCTCACGGAAATTTTGCCAGTGATCGGTGGTTTGCTTGGGATTCTTAAACAAAGAAACGCCGTGTGTCCAGCTAAACACGTTGAACCCGGCTAAGGACGCCACTGCGAAGAAAACGCCGGCGTTGCCAAAAAGAGCACTGGTTAACGGGATGCCCATGAAGCCGGCATTTGAATAGATGCTGCCATACTGGGTAATTCTTTGGAGGTTAATGTTACTTAGTCGGCCAAAAGTAAATTTGGCGACAATAATTTCAATTATGTAAAAAACAACGATGCCGATTACGACCAGCATCAATTGTTTCAGACGACTTGGAGAATAAGATCGCTCAAATGCCCCAATGATGAGGCAGGGTGAGACGATATACAATAAAATATTTGTCAGGTCATTTGATGTTTGGGGATGCATGAACCCCAGCTTATTAATCAGAACACCAATTAGCATGAGAACAAACATCAAAACGATTTGGCTGGTTAGTTGTCCTAGGTCCATAGGGTCACTCCCTTCAAAATCAATTAGTTTTAGCCTATGCCGTTGCGGTTAGTACCGTTTGCCTAATTCGTACACGAGCTCAGGCTCATTTCCAGTCCGTTGGAACTTGTTCATGACGTTAAGCATACTCATTTCGTCATCACTCAATTCAAAGTCCAACTCGGTATTTTCTTTAATTCTCTCTGGCGTTTGCGACTTTGGAATAATGGAGATGCCTCTTTGAATGTCCCATCTTAGGATGATTTGTGCTGGCGTTTTACCGTGATGTTTGGCCATTTTTGCAAGCATCGGGTTATCTAAGACGGCACCTCTGCCTAATGGACTCCAGGCTTGGGTGATAATTGACATTTTTTTATCAAACGCAATCATTGGTTGTTGAGTCAAGTAAGGATGAGTTTCGATCTGGTTGACCACCGGCATTTCATCTGCCTGGGTTTTTAATAGTTCCAGTTGAGATTGTGTAAAGTTGCTGACCCCAATTGATTTGGCTTTTCCCTGTTTCTTAAGTTCCTCTAAGGCATGCCAAGTCTCAAAAAAGTGTTCGGCAACCGGCCAGTGGACCAATAGCAGGTCAACGTAATCGGTCCCTAGCTGCTGCAGGGAGAAATCGGTACTATTAATGGTGAGATCGTGGCCCTGGTTCATCTCGGTGACTTTGTCGATAATGAAGACATCGTCACGGTTGGCAACATTTCGAATGGCGTCGCCCAGCATTTTTTCGTTGCGATAGTATTGAGCGGTGTCAAACATCCGATAGCCGCTTTCGTAGGCCGTCGCAATGGTTTTGTTCATCAGGTCGGGATTGTCCAATTTGTAGGTGCCAAATCCCATCATCGGCATCTCGTGGCCATCCGCCAATTTATAAGTACTCTTATCTACTTGAAACATTTCGGTACCCCCTCGGAGTTATTTAGATCCATTTTAGCATATGCCGTGTTGATAAAATCGTTTGAATTTTAGTTAAAATCAATAAGAATCGTATAAAATTGGGATTGGTAACACAAATCAATGTGATTTTTCCGGTATATTTTGTACAATTATCGTAAGTGAGGTGTTAACTGATGGCAGATGGCAACATTTCCAACGTGAATCCCGATTTGGGGCTGACTGATGCGCAAGTTCAGGCCCAAATTAAGAGTGGTCATAAAAATACCGCGGAGCAATCCCTGACACGAAGCGTGCGAGAGATCTTGCAGGATAATATTTTTACGCTCTTTAATTTAATTAACGTGGTTCTTGGGGGGTTAGTCTTTTATACTGGCAGCTACAAAAACCTGCTATTTTTGGGGATTGCCTTTTTTAACACCGCAATTGGAATCATTCAAGAAATCCGGTCGAAACGCCAAGTCGACAAAATGGTGCTGCTGGCCGAAGGTAAAATTAATGTGGTTCGAAATGGCGAAGATGTCCAGCTGCGGCCAGAAGACATTGTCTTGGGCGATATCATTCAGTTGGGGCGTGGCGACCAAATCCCGGTCGATGGTGAAGTTGTTCGCTCCCGAGGAATTGAAGTCGACGAGTCGCCGATTACCGGTGAGTCGTCAACGATTTCAAAAGCGATTGGTGATCCGTTGACATCCGGAACTTATTTAATTGGCGGGTCTGGTAAAATGCTGGTCACAAAGGTCGGCGCGGATACGTTTGTTAACCATTTATCCAATGAAGCTAAACAGGGCAAAGATACGTCAAGTATTCTGCTGAACACCATTAACCGAATCATTAAGGTGTTGACCTACGTCATTATTCCTTTGGGGATTATCTTATTTGTTGCCAAATTATATGGTGGAACTGGAATTAACCGGGCGATTTTAGGCTCGGCAGCTGCCATGATTGGGATGATTCCGGAAGGCTTGGTGTTGTTAACATCCATGACACTGGCCGTTTCTGCTATGCATTTGGCCCGAAAAAAGACCCTGGTTAGAGATTTGCCTGCAATTGAAACATTAGCCCGGGTTGACGTGATTTGTCTGGATAAGACGGGGACAATTACCAGCGGCGACTTGAAGTTCGTCAAAGCCATTCCGATGATGAAGGATGTCCCGGCTGCCGAGGTTGAAAAAGTTGTCGCCGGAATCACTTATGGGACAGGTGACGGCAACGAAACGGCCAACGCAATCAAAGACGCGATTGACGATCCACAACTTAAAACCGAAAAGATTATCCCATTTTCATCAGAAAGAAAGTGGAGTGGCGTCGGATTTAGCGACGGTCACGACTATGTGTTTGGCGCGCCGCAATTCATCTTTAAAGAATTGTCTCCGTCAGTTCAGTCCCAAATTACCAAGAACGCCGAGTTAGGTTACCGGGTGCTGGCAGTTGCCCAGGTGGATAATCTGGATCCCAGAAAGCCGCTTAATTCACCAACGCTGATTGGCCTTATTTTAATTTCAGATGTGATTCGACCTAATGCAGCGAACACGTTCCAGTATTTCCATAATCAAGACGTCGACATTAAGGTGATTTCAGGTGATGACCCGACGACAGTCTCAACGATTGCCACTCAGGCTGGGATTAATCGCGCGCAAAACAGCATTGATATGACCACTGTTCAAGATGATGATGATTTCGGCGAGATTGCGGCTCAAAACACCGTCTTTGGTCGTGTGACACCTGACCAGAAGAAGCGGCTGATTAGCGGGCTTCAAGAACGGAAGCACACGGTCGCAATGACTGGAGACGGGGTTAATGATTTGTTGGCGCTGCGACAGGCTGACTGTGGGATTGCCATGGCTTCTGGGAGTGAAAGTACTAAAAGTATCGCTGACTTTGTCTTAATCAATTCCAACTTTGATGCCATGATCGACGTTTTGAAAGAAGGACGTCGGGTTATCAATAACATCGAGCGGGTTGCGTCAATGTATCTAATTAAGACCATGTATTCGGTTGCCCTCTCGTTTATCTTTGTTTTCTTTGCGATGGGTTATCCATTTGAACCCATCCAATTGACACCAATTACGTCGCTGATGGTGGGAATTCCATCGTTCTTCTTGGCGTTGGAGCCTAATTTTAATAAAATTACCAATCAGTTTATGAAACAGGTGCTGGTTATTTCGACGCCTGCAGCAGTCTGCATTGTTGGCTATATCATGATAATTGAAGTCATTGGTTTGGTCTTTGGATTAAAATACGAGTTCACCTCGACACTGTGTGTTCTTTTGACTGGCGCAATCTGCTGGCTGGCACTTTTGATGGTTTCGAGACCGATGAACCGGCTAAAAATTGGCATGGATGTCTTGGTACTAGCGGCGTTTTTATTGATTATCATTTTCTTTAATAACGTCTTTTCATTGGTCTCTTTCTTCAATAAGGATATCTGGCTTTACGCAGTCCCACTGATTGCGACTGCTTATCCGTTGTACATTTTTATGCAGGGTGTGATCGCCCGCGTGCTGGATCGGCGAGAGAAAAAGCGACAGGCCAGTGCGAAATAATTGAATGAAGGTTTTAACGACTTGGACGGGTGGTTCGGGTCGTTTTTTTGGGTAGTGGGTTTTGGAGGGGGGGTTGAGGTTGGATTGTCTATAGTCGAAAACGTGTTCCGACGACCCAGATGCTAACTTCTAAGGGGAAATGGATTCAAACCCAGAATCAGGGTTTAAACCCATTTCCCCTTAGAAACCGCATCTCCCGGGTCTCGTCACACTCTAGATTTCATCTAGACCCTCACACTAGCTAACGTGGTATAATAGATACAAAGGAGTGATAACATGAACAATAACGAAGAACAATACGAACAGTGGGAGCAAAAGCTCAAGATGGTGGAGTTGCCACTGTGGGCAGATTTACCCAAATTTGAATTGTACATGGATCAACTCGTCGCTCTGGTTAACGAGACGCTGGGGCCCATTGGGATTGATAGAGTCACTCCTGCGATGATCAATAATTACGTTAAAAATAAGGCGATCATGGCGCCGGTTAAGAAAAAGTATCAAACCATGCAGGTGGCCGACGTGATTTTGATTAGCTTGCTAAAACCGGCATTTTCGCTAGAGACAATTCGTCACGGCATCGATCAGGTTACTGCCAACATTTATCCGCAGCAAGCCTACGACACGTTCATCAAACGCTTATTATTTTCATTTAAGAATATGGACAGCCGAAACAGCCGGGCGCTGGAAGAGAAGAATCTAAATGACAAATTTATGCAGGTGGCCGTTAATGTCATTATTGACCGGATTCAGTCAGAAAAGCTCCTGCAGATCATTCAAAAGCCATTGACTAAAATTACCAAGTAAAAGTTGAATGTCGTGAAATGTTTCACACATAAATAATGGAACCGCTTTCATATAAAAGGGCTTGTTTAACAAGTCCTTTTTATTTTGTTTGCTGTTACATCAGCCTGCAATCGCTTACAAAAAATAAATTGTGATTTTTTGAACAAAACTGTTTACATTTGAAAAATACGTGATATGATTAATCTTGTGAAATTGATAACAAACAAACAACCTACAAACTTTTCATTGGAGGAAAATCAATGATTGATAATAAAGCAAAAGAAACAAAGCAACAGAAGGACGTCACAACTGATGTCGATACTGTCATTAATGGATTAGTTTCAAAGGCCCAAAAGGCACTTGAAATTATGGACTCATTTGACCAGAAAAAAGTTGACCACATTACCCACCAAATGGTAATGGCCGGCCAAGACAAGCATATGGATCTTGCCATCATGGCTTATGAAGAAACCGGCCGTGGTGTTGCTGAAGACAAGGCAATTAAGAATATGTACGCCACTGAAGAAGTTTGGCACAGTATTCGCGACCACAAGACTGTTGGTGTGATCAAGGATGACAAAGAACGTCAACTGATTACGGTTGCTGAACCTCTGGGTGTTCTGGCTGGAATTACCCCAGTTACCAACCCAACTTCAACGACTTTGTTCAAATCAATTATTTCAATGAAGACTCGAAACCCAATTATCTTCAGTTTCCATCCACAAGCATTGAAGTCATCAATCGCTGCCGCAAAAATTGTTCGTGACGCTGCGATTGCTGCCGGTGCTCCTGAAGGCTGTATTCAATGGATTGAAGAACCAAGTATTGAAGCAACCACTAAATTGATCAACCACCCAGGTGTTGCAAGTACGCTTGCTACTGGTGGCCCAGGCATGGTTAAAGCTGCTTACTCAACTGGAAAGCCTGCTTTAGGTGTTGGTCCTGGTAACGGTCCTGTCTATATTGAAAAGACTGCAAACATCCTGCGTGCCGTAAACGATTTGGTTCTCTCAAAGACCTTTGATAACGGAATGATTTGTGCCACCGAAAACAGTGCGGTTATTGATACCGATATCTATGCTGAAGTTAAGAAGGAATTAGTTAAGAACGGTGTCTTCTTTGTCGAAAAGAAGGACCAGGACAAGTTGGCAGAAGCAATGTTCAACCCTAAGACCGGTGGTGTTAAAGGTCCTATCGCTGGTAAATCAGCCAAAGGAATCGCTAAATTAGCCGGCATCAAAGTTCCTGACAACACTAAAGTATTAGCCGCTGAAATTACTGGCGTTGGTCCTAAGTACCCATTGTCAGCTGAAAAGCTCAGCCCGGTCATCAGCATTTACAAGGCTAAGAACCATGAAGAAGGATTCAAGATCTGTGACGAATTACTTCACTTCGGTGGAATGGGTCACACGGCCGGCATCCAAACTTTGGACGACGACTTGGCACTTGAATTTGGTAAACAAATGAAAGCAGCCCGTGTTCTGGTCAACACACCAGGTGGCTTTGGTGGTATCGGTAACCTTTACAACGAAATGACACCATCATTGACATTAGGTACCGGTTCATGGGGAGCCAACTCGATTTCTCATAACGTTACCGACTATGACCTGTTGAACGTCAAAACTATCGCAAAGAGACGAAATAATATGCAATGGATTAAGTTACCACGAGTTTACTTTGAAAAGACTTCTGTTCGTTACCTCATGGATATGCCTGGCATTAACAAGGTATTCATCGTAACCAGCCCAGAAATGGTTGAGTTCGGTTACGTTGACAAGGTGCTTGACGAATTGAAGCGTCGTCCTAATGAAATCGAATATTCACTGTTCTCAGGTGTTGAACCTGATCCAACCACTGATACGGTTGAAAAAGGGGTTCGTCAAATGAACGCGTTCAAGCCTGATACAATCATCGCCTTGGGTGGTGGTTCTCCATTGGACGCTGCCAAGAACATGTGGTTATTCTACGAAGACCCTAAGACCAGCTTCTTCGGTGCTAAGCAGAAATTCATCGATATCAGAAAGCGGGCATATCGCTTCAACAAGCCTAAGAAGGCTCAAATGATTGCGATCCCAACAACTTCAGGAACTGGTTCGGAAGTGACACCATTTGCTGTTATCACCGACTCAAAGACGCATGTTAAGTACCCATTGGCTGACTACGCTTTGACACCTGATGTTGCGATTGTTGACCCACAATT
>NZ_JAXGWW010000096.1:0-7666 GCF_040773105.1 Lentilactobacillus sp. | reverse complement strand
GTTCGAATCTCTCCTTCTCCGTTTTAAATGACCCGTTGGTCAAGTGGTTAAGACACCGCCCTTTCACGGCGGTAACATGGGTTCAAATCCCGTACGGGTCATTCAAAGAATGATTTCTTTCTTATATTATCGCGGGATGGAGCAGTCTGGTAGCTCGTCGGGCTCATAACCCGAAGGTCGTTGGTTCAAACCCAGCTCCCGCAATTTTGGTCCGTTGGTCTAGCTGGTTAGGACGCCTGCCTGTCACGCAGGAGATCACGAGTTCGAGTCTCGTACGGACCGGTGGATATCGACAGTATGCAAGCTAATTGATAGCTTGCTTTTTTTATATCTTTATTTATAGCGATCGGGATTGACCACTTCATTCGAATGACTTAGAAATGAAAACCGCTATGCTAACGAATTATGTATAAATGCATTCGTTAGCATAGCGGTAATGGATAAGCCTTTAGTGAGTTTCTTTTTCCTTGGCCGGAGTGTAGTAAGCTTCATGTGAATAAAAGTTTGGCGAATCACGGTACTCTTTTGGAATAAAATCATCTGAACTGTTTTTCCAGAGCTCGTAATCTGAATAAGCATTCCAAGTTCCTAAAATGATGCGTTGACTAATATCTTTGTGATAATTCAACGAATACATTGAGTGCATACCATCAGGGAGCCCATTGGTACGAAGTCGATTGATTCGGGCGTCGAAGACTTTTTGCTCTTCAAAATTTAGGTCGAGCGTTGAAAAACTAATGAACCCATTCCAATTGTCAGTTCCGGCATGGCTCAAAATATCATAGTAAACAGGGGATTTAAAAACCGTTTCCTGACCAGAATGATCAAGTAACATAAATTCACCTTGCTGACTTAATGCTTGGTATAACACCAGGTCACGTTCAGGATGAGCAGCTTTTATTTCTGATAAAATCTTTTCATCACCAAATGTAATGACGATCTGTTCTTTCATATGACCCACCTCCTATATACAAACTTATTATACTTTTTTTCATTAAGAGAACCAAACATTTACTTTTTAGTATTAGTAAATTATACTTTAGACAAAATAAGAGGAGGCAACGTTTTGGAGCTAACAGTTATTGGGTATTTAGGCGGTTATCCGGCACACGGTAACGCAACCAGTAGTTATTTATTGCAGTCTGACGGCTTTAATTTGTTAATTGATTGTGGCAGTGGGGCATTATTGAGTTTGGAAGAAGTCATTGACCCACTCAAGCTTAATGGCTTAATTTTAACCCACTATCATCATGATCACACAGCCGACGTTGGCGTTCTGCAGTATTATTGGCAATTACATGAAAAACGTTACACAGAGCCTGTACTGCCCATTTATGGTCATCGACTCGACAAGGCAAAATTTGCCGGACTTGATTGGCCAAATTCCACCAAGGCAGTTGCGTATGATCCCGACAAATCGTTAAGCGTCGGGCCATTTGAAATCAGCTGTCTCAAAACACAGCACCCGGTTCCGGCATTTGCACTGCGCATCAAGGAGCAGGATACGGGCAAAATCTTAGTCTTTACGGCGGATACGAAATATTTTCCAGAGCTGACTGATTTTGTGAAAGGGGCAGACCTCTTAATGACCGACACGAACTTCTTCGCTGACAAGACCGGTCAAAAATGGCACATGACTTCAACTGAGTCGGGGAAACTCGCTCATGATGGCGGGGTTCATCAACTACTGCTGACCCACTTGCCTGCGGATGGGGATTTGCAGCAACTCAAAGATGAAGCCCAACATAGTGCGGGCGAGGACCTTCCTGTTATGGTCGCCCAGCAACACCTGACAATCAATATTTAGTTTAAATGTGATGAAAGTTAGCAGAATGTTAGTCCATTCTGTGAATCTTATGATTTTTATAACTATTTCCGATATAATCAAGTCATCAAAGGTTATTAGGAGGTAGCAATCATGACTGTAAACTTACTTACAACACCCAGCTGTACTTCTTGTCGCAAAGCAAAGAAATGGCTCGTCGATCACAAGGTGGACTTTGTGGAACGAAATCTTTTTGCAAATCCGCTTTCTGAAACCGAGTTGAAAGAAATCTTTATGTTATCTGAAGGTGGAACTGACGATGTGATTTCGACACGCTCATACCTCTACGACCAATATAAGCCTCAGATTCACTCGATGACGATAGGTGAGGTCATCTCACTACTGGCTGCCCATCCCGAGTTGATTCGTCGGCCAATTCTCATGGATTCCAAACGAATTGAGTTTGGCTACAATGAAGATGAAATTCGCTGCTTCATGCCACGGGGAACCCGTAAGTGTGAACTCGAAAAAATGGTTCGCCGAGCCTTATGAGCTTGAAATCTTAATTGCTTGTTAATATCCATCTTTAGCCGTATTATTTACTTAGACAATAATATGATACAATGTTATTATTAATTACCCTCAGATATTGAAAGGGGTGGCTAAATATGGAAATGGAACGAATTAACGAGAATACAATTCGTGTACTGATTGGTAATGACGATCTTGATAAGCGCGGGATTACCGTTTTAGATTTACTTGGTAATCACAAGCAGATCGAAAGCTTCTTCTATAGTATTCTGGAAGAGGTTGACAAGGATCACCAATTTCAAAATAACGATGCCGTCACTTTCCAAGTTCTTCCAAACCAAAATGGATTGGAATTATTTATCAGTAAGGATGTTGATATGTCCGATAACGACATGTTTGATTCAGGTAGTGGGGATCATTCCGACCAGCCTGAAAAGCGTGATCGCTTTTCTAAATATATCGAAGAACATACCGGTAATAATCAACCACAACATGTAAGTGATAAGAAGACAAACGATGAGTTTGGTCATCAGAAGCGAACCGTTATCCTTGAGTTCGACCAACTGGACGACTTCACCTCATTGGCGAAGGCATTACGATTGGAAAATGGAACATCTGATTTGTACCTGTATGAAGGTAAGTATTACCTGAAATTGCAGCTTTACAGCAACGACCCGGTTGATATGGTCGTCAGTGATGAAGTTGCAATTGCCAACGAATATGGTAAGAAAACCACTGTTACTGAGGAAGTTCTTAACGAGTACGGCCAACAGTTAATGGAAAATAGCGCGTTGGAACTCAGCAGGTATTACTTTAAGTAAATTGAATGTCATTTCATGAGCTTACAACAAAAGGAGCAGCCGATTTTGGCTGCTCCTTTTAGTGTGGCTTCTTTTTATTGGAATGCCCGTCCTCTGATTGTGGTTTGGTAGTAGGTCTTTGGATGATCAGTTTCTTGTGAGCGAAACCCCGACGTATTTGCGACAATGTATAATGGGCGTCGTCTTGATGCATCGAAGATCCGGTACAAATATGAGCCAATTGTTCCAACGGCCAGCAAGGTGATGCCAACCATTAAGAAGACTGCGAACACCGCAAAGCGAATCGTATTCATTGTTGTCAACAATGAGGTAATCAGGTAGCCGATTCCAAAAATGATTGAAAAGCTCCCGACCCAGTTCGCAATTTGAAGCGGGAAGGATGAAAATGAGGTGATGCCATCCATTGCCAGTCGGATCATTTTCCGCAGCGGATACTTGGTTGTTCCAGCGACGCGTTCCTGTCGCTCATAATTGACGTCGGTTTGCTTGAAGCCGACCCAGCTGACCATACCGCGGACAAACGGGTCCGGTTCATTCATCCGCTTGAGTTGGTTGACAACTTTAACGTCCATGAGCCGAAAGTCGCCGGTGTCGACAGGAATGTGAACACTTGTGATGTGCTTTAAGGTTCGGTAGAAGGCCGCGGCCGTTATCTTCTTAAATAGGCTTTCACCATCGCGGGAGATCCGTTTTCCGTAAACGACGTCATAGCCGTCATGCCATTTTTTGATCATGTCGACGATGACCTCGGGAGGATCCTGCAAATCAGCATCCATCACAACGACCGCATCGCCATTGGTGTAACGAATTCCGGCAGTAATTGACAACTGATGGCCAAAGTTTCTTGAAAATTGAACCAGCTTGATGTTTGAGTACTGTGCCTGTTGCTGTTGAATCAAGTCCGCGCTCTTATCCTTTGAACCATCGTCCACAAAGATAAGTTCAAAATTTTGCGGCTGATTAGAAATGAACTTTTCAAGTGTGTCAATCGTACTCGTAATGCCGTCTTCCTCATTAAAAACGGGAAGAACGATTGAAATTAATTCGCTTTTGTTAGTCATTGGAAAGCCTCCTTTATTTATAAATTGATGATAGGTCGTAGAGGACACCGGATGCGCCCATGCCACCCATACCCCCTGGTAGCTGCATTGTTGTTTGTTTCTTGGTGGATTTTGTACTTGATTTTGTACCTGATTTCATCTTCGAATTTTGCTTGCCAGGGGTTAGCTTTGCGCCTTTGCCACTTGGCTTCTGCATGCCAGGGGTTGGCTTTGCACCATTGCCGCTTGGTTTCTGCTTGCCCGTTGATGCAGTTGGCTTTTGACCCATTCCGGAAGCAGAAGCCGTTGAACTTGAGCTTTGATATAAGCTTGATTTTACCTTTGTGGCGTGTTTCTTAATCCAATTAATGATCGCCGTATTACCTGATTTGCCAGAGTAATAGAAGTACTTTAATTCACCGTTTTTGACAAGCTTTTTAAACTGGGTCAACGTGATCGCCGGGTCGGTTCCGTTAAAGCCACCCATGGCCATGACGGCCTTCCCAGTTTTAATGATATACGGAGCGGCAGTTGTTGAATCACTGGTTGCAAACAGGTATTTGGCATTTCCTTGATGTTTTTCAAGGTAACTTAACAGTTTCTTGTTGACTGAACTGTTTCCCATACCGCCACCACCGCCAGGCATGCCACTACTGGATGATTCAAGCAGGGAAGGGCCTGCGGTTGGAATCATTGCCGACTCAGCCGCAATTGTCGGGGTTAACGACCACCAGGTTGGCGCAGCCATGATTGAAAGCAGCCCCCCAACCAGCAATGCTTGAAGCGCCCGACCACGTGGAATCACGATCAGGCCAATGGAAAAGCCAATCGCCGCAATCAAAATGATCCAGGTCAACCATGGATAGTAACTGTAAACATACCAGGATTGAAGTGCTGCTGTTGCTGTAATCGCAAGCGGAAGCAGGTAAAATTTCCAGTTCGTTCTCAGACTATTTTTGAACAGGCCAATTAAAGCAGTTAGCCCGGTTCCAAATAACGCTGCAATTGGCGGTGCCAGCATAATCATGTAGTAGGGATGAAAGAAGCTGGCAATGCTGAAGAATCCATAAACGGGGATCAGCCAACTTGTCCAAAGAATCAGTTGCTTTTGCTTAGTGGTTAAGTAGAACCAACGACGTCGTTTATCGCGGAAGTAAGCCAAGCCACCGATTAAACCGAAGAGGGCAAATGGTAACAGCCAACTGACTTGTGGTCCCAATGCGGACTGGAACAACCTAAACGGTCCGATTGTGCCGATATTGAAAGCACCACCGCCACCGCCGCCGGCACCCATTTTACCTGGGCCACCTTTTTTGCTACCACCAGGTGCTTGCATTTGCTTACCGCCAGCGGCGCCCTTCTTGGTTCCTTGTTTCATACCGGTAGGCGCTTTGCCGCCGGTTGGCATGCCGCCCTTTTTGTTTTGGGTCTTACTGTTCATTCCGGCACCAAACGTTCCGCCGGTTCCAGTTGTTTGTCCAAGTAGGCGTTCACTTCCGTTATACCCAAACGCTAATTCCAGCAGGGAGTTGGTTTCTGAACCACCAACATATGGTCGGCTGCTTGCCGGGGTCATATCAACCGAAATTGGATAGGCTAAGGTGAAAACGAGAAGCGAAACGGTTGCAAAAATCAGTTTCGTAATTTTTTTCTTCCAAGATTCATTTGCGGCCAACCAGTAGAATAAGTACATCGCAGGCAGAATCATGAAGGCCTGAAGCATTTTGACGTTAAAGGCGATTCCGATCAGACCAAAACTGACCAGTAGTGGCCAAATTCGGCGACTTCCAATGGACTTTTCCAAGAAGAAAAGGCCTAACATTAGGAAGAAAACTAAAGTTGCGTCCATATTATTCGTTCGGGAATCTGCCACAACGATTGGCGTGATGGTCAGCGCCAATGCACTTAAGCGACCGGCATTTTTGCCGAAGTATGGCTGAATAATGCGATACATTAAGTAAACAGAACCGACACCGAAGAGGACGGATGGTAATACGATACTCCAGCCATGAAGGCCAAAAATTTTGGCACTGATGGCCATGAACCATAGTGCGACTGGCGGCTTATCAACCGTGATGTAGCCGGCTGGATCAAAACTGCCGTACCAGAAATTGTGAAAACTCATGGTCATACTTTTGATAGCTGCGGTATAAAATGCGTTGGCCGATCCGGCCTTCCAAGTTGCCCACCCGTAAAGAAACAGGGCGGCAATTAAGATGATGCCGAGGATCCAATCGAATTTGCCTCGACTTTTTGTTTCATCATTTCGGGTATTGCTTATATATTGACTATTGGCTGCCATATCGGCGGACCTCCTTTATGTGACGTTGATTGAATACCCAAAATTTTGATAACAAGAAATTGGTGGGTACGGTGATGATTAAACTGACTAGGGGAATGAGATGTGGATTCATCAGTGACCAGTTGCTGGCAAAGTGGGCGAATAAGACACTGATCACCCAAGTGAACAGGTAGGTCGCATAGTATTTCCAGACAACGGATTTCAATGACGATCCGGTTTGAAAGACCCAATGGTTGTTCAGGGTCAGCCCCAGAAGTGAGGTGACACCATAGCCAACGCCCATCGCAAAGGTTGCGTTGGTCGGGTTGAGCAAGACTAAGTAAATGACATACGTTAAAATCGTGTTTAACAAACCGATGATGCCAAATTTAAATAATTGCTTTGTAAATTTGATGTGAGTCACTCCTTTCTTAAGCATTGAAATGAGTTTATCTTTTCAAGCATAAAACAAGCTTAAAAGATTTGGTTTATGATAAATTCCCCAAATTTTAGTTGACGATTGCCCCAAAAAACATTAATTTAATGGCAATAGATAAATCAACCACAAGGAGAATTTTGAATGAAAGAACTTCATATACTAATAATTGAAGATGATGAAGATTTGGCCAAGAGCCTGGAATTGTTCTTAGGTGAGATCGCGCAAACAACCGTTTCCTACGATGGCTTCGAAGGACAAATGCTTGGTCAGGAAGGCATTTATGATCTGGTCGTGCTGGATTTGATGCTGCCACAGGTGAACGGTTACGATGTTTTGAAGCATTGGCGGACCGAGGATCATTTGAGTATGCCGGTGTTAATTTTAACGGCTAAAGATACCTTGGATGATAAAGTGCACGGATTTGAGCTCGGCGCCGATGACTATCTGACAAAGCCGTTTCACCGTGAGGAGTTGTTGATGCGGGTCAAAGCACTACTCAAGCGCAGCGGCCGTCTGGGAGACGACAACACGCTGACAGTCGGGCCGTTTACCGTTAACCTCAGTAACCGGGTGGTCAATGTGGAAGGCAAGGAACTTGCCCTCAATGGTAAGGAATTTGACTTACTGGTCTACTTTGTCCAAAATCCCGACACAATCATTACCAAGGACCAGATTTTTGATCGTTTATGGGGATTTGAATCAGAGACGGCGATTTCTGTCGTTGAAGTTTATATGAGTAATTTACGGAAAAAGATGAAGCAGGCAACTTCCCTTCAGCCAATAAAGACG
>NZ_JAXGWW010000095.1:0-7671 GCF_040773105.1 Lentilactobacillus sp. | reverse complement strand
GACTAAATTGAACTAAATTGAATCATTTAAAGAAAGCCCAATTACCAGTTGATTCTGGCAATTGGGTTTTTATTATGGTCGGCGAAGCATTTGTCAGCTTTAGTTTTTTCAAGAAGGCAAATTAGAACTAATTTTAATGGAGATCTAACATAGGCAGTGATTATTGTTGGTCAATTTTAATATTTGAATGCTATTCTTTAGTTTGTTTTTGAGCAAGTGAAAGCGTTACATATTTTTAAAATACTAAAATTGGGGAATCTATATTATGTCGAAGAAAAAAATCACCTTAGTGGGTTTGATCTTAATGATTTTTACCACGATTTATGGTTTTGCAAATACCACTGTTGCATATGAGCAAATGGGTTACGCCAGTATTATTTGGTACGTGTTAGCTGCTATTTTATTCTTATTACCAACTGCAATGATGTTTGCGGAATATGGTTCAACTTTCAAAGATGCCCATGGGGGGATTTACTCCTGGCTGGCCGGTTCAATTGGCGAAGAGTGGGCCTTTATTGGGACGTTTATCTGGCTGTCATCATGGATTATCTGGATGATGTCGACGGCCTCCAAAGTTTGGATTCCGTTTGCGACAACCCTGTTTGGTCATGATACCACCCAGACCTGGAGCTTCTTTGGGCTGAGTTCAACCAAGACAATTGGGTTATTAGCGATTTTTTGGATCATCACGGTTACCTGGTTTGCAGTTCGCGGAATGGATTCAATTTCAAAGATTTCTTCAGTTGGTGGGATTTTTGTCTCCTTACTGACGGTTATCTTTGCGATCGCCAGTATCACAATCCTCATTTTAAACGGTGGTCATTTGGCACAGCCCGTAACTGGCATGCATAGCTTCATTCAATCACCTAACCCGGATTTTCAGTCGCCAATTGCACTTGTTTCGTTCATGGTTTACGCTGTGTTCGCATACGCTGGAACTGAGACCCTTGGTGGTGTGACTGACAACATGGAGCAGCCCGAGAAGACGTTTCCAAGAGGATTGATTATTTCAACGCTGGTTATCACGGTGATGTATTCACTCTCCATCTTTTTGTGGGGAATTACAGCCAACTGGCACTCGGTTCTTGGCAATGGTCACGTTAACCTGGGGAACATTACCTATGTATTGATGGCCAATTTAGGCGTTGTTTTAGGCCAGAGCCTGCACCTGTCTGCGGCCACCAGCACGATTTTGGGGACTAGTTTTGCCCGGTTTGCCGGTTTAAGTATGTTTATGGCTTACATGGGGTCATTCTTTGTTTTGATTTATTCACCCCTCAAGTCATTTATCATGGGTTCGAACCCTAAATTCTGGCCAGAAAAGATGACCCAATTGAATAAAAAAGGAATGCCGGGATTCGCGATGTGGACGCAAGCCGTTATCGTGGCGGTCCTGATTTTCTTCGTGACTTTTGGTGGTTCAAGCGCCAAACAGTTCTATGTCATTTTGACCAACATGGGAAATATTTCCACTTCATTCCCATACATTTTCTTGGTGGCAGCCTTCCCATTCTTCAAACGCAAGAAGGGATTGGAGCGCCCCTTTGAAATTTATACCAAACAATGGATGACTGATACGATTTCAATCATTGTCTTGATTGTGCTAATTGGCGGTATTGGCTTTACGGCGATCGAACCAATTCTTCAGCACGATTACGTCAACGCCTTCTGGACGATTATCGGACCAATCTTCTTCGGCTTGGTTGCATGGGCATTCTTGACTTATCAGTCGCACAAGTTGAAAAAACAAGCAAATAAATAGAAATAAAAAATGTGGTTGGAGTTTGTCTGGCTGTTTTATATTATCCACCTCATACATGCAACAATCGGCTAACTCCAAAATTTAAGCCCAGCAATCATTCTATAACGAAGAAATGATTGCTGGGCTTAAATTCTGTAAACCAAATACTGTTTGTCCCACTTTTTGATAATTAAAACAACTCTGTTTTCAAATGAATATCGTCGGCATCCGTTATTGGCCGAACGACGCGACAAGGGTTGCCGACCGCCAAAGAGTTGGCAGGGATGTCTCGAGTGACCACGCTGCCGGCACCAATCACACAACCATCGCCAATCGTAACGCCACCGATGACGACGACGTTGCTGGCGATCCAGCAGTTGTTGCCGATATTGATGGGCTTGGCATACTCATCGTCGTATTCGTCACCATTTGGTCGTGTTTTGACGTTTCGGTCTTGGTATCTCAAGGGATGCATCGGCGTTGCCAGCGTCACGTTGGGGCCAAACATCACGTTATTGCCAATCGTGACCGGACAGTCGTCTAGGACAGACAGGTTGGCATTGCCATAGAAATGGTCGCCAATCGTCGTGTAAATGCCGTAATCAAAGAATACAGGTCCTTGAAGGTAAATGTCTTTGGCTGCCTTAGGAAGCATTTCAGCAATGATTTTGGCCCGTTTATCGGTATCTTCATCAAATGTATCATTGTATAGTTTAGATAACCGGTGAGCTTTGTGTTGTTGTGCTGCCAGTAATGGATCGGTTGGGTCATAAATTTTTCCGGCCAGCATTTTTTCCTGTTCAGTCATAAAATCCTCCTATAAATAATAATAACTTTAGTATACCGTATCGGAAATGGTAGCGCTACCAGGCAGGAAAGACGTTGGGGGAATCGTTTCCTTGGTTATCAGTAAGTGATTGGTATAATGAAATTAATATGTAGAAGGGGAGGTCCGGTACATGATTAATCCAATTCCACTCTATCAAGAAATGTACCGCCAAATGGGGCCGCAATATTGGTGGCCCGCCGATTCCAAGATGGAAATTGTGATTGGGGCAATTCTGGTTCAAAATACCAATTGGAACAATGTCGATATGGCACTGACTAATTTGAGGGATGAGACTGATTTAGATATTAAACAGATTCTAAAGCTATCAGTTGAACGGTTGCAGTCGTTGATTCGCCCCAGCGGCTTTTATGTCAACAAGAGTCGTAGTTTACGGGCGGTTTTAGCTTGGTTCGACCAATTTGACTGCGATTTTGACAAAATGAGTGCCGAGTACGGAAATGGTCTGAGAAAAACGATGTTGGCGCTGCCAGGGGTTGGCGAAGAAACGGCCGATTCACTTCTGGTGTATGTTTTTGATCGGCCGGCGTTTATCGCGGACAAGTATACCCGGACGTTATTTACATATATGGGATTTAGAGGCCTGAAGACGTATTCCAAGCTGCAGAAACGCATTATCCTGCCGGAATCGTTCACGTATCAGGATGCCCAGGAGTTTCACGGGTTGCTGGATGAGTTCGGGAAAAAGTATTTGAAGGATAAGCAGCAGTTTAAGGACAGTTTCCTGGGAGACTTTGACAAAAAGCTGTTAACGATAAACTAAAAAGTGCGTCCCAGCTATTCGTTGGGACGCACTTTTTATCCAAAAATAAAAGACCCTCACAGGAGTCCTTATTTATTTTTTGATTTAATTAGTCGGTAACAACTGAAACGTTAGCAGCTTGTGGGCCACGATCGCTGTCTTCAACGTCAAGGGTAACATGTTGGCCTTCTTCAAGGGTCTTGTAACCGTCAGCATTAATAGCTGAGAAGTGAACAAATACGTCCTTGCCGTCTTCTAAAGTGATAAAACCGTAACCTTTGTCTCCATTAAACCATTTAACAGTACCTTGTTCCATAAGAATGAAACCTCCGTTGCGCTTAGCGCGATAAATTTTGCATTTGAAACTTGAAAAGTAAGGAGTCATTCTTATTAGAACGATGGACCTTGTTTCGAAGCTAAATACATTATCTATACTTTAACAGGTAAGTTCGAAAATTGCAAATGGATGCATCGAATTTCTTTTTATACGTGAACTGGCGGTTGTTGGATTATAATGGAATCAACGATAGTGCCGAAAGGGGATCATCAATATGAGCAAATCAGTTAATTGGAAAGCCGCCTTGATTGCCGGGGGCGTCGCAGGGGTTATTTCAGGCTTAGTCAAGTTGGGCTGGGAAAATGTGCTGCCACCACGGACACCTGAGCGCAATAAAACCAATCCACCTCAGCGGTTACTCGAACAAGCGGGTATTCCTGCCAATGTGACTCACGCCACCTACACATACTCCGGAGAACAGTTGCCGTGGGTCAGCTATATCATCCATTTTGGCTTCTCGACGTCGTTTGCGATGTTTTACAGCTTGGCAGGTCACTATGTGCCGGTCATTAAGTTGGCGGATGGTACGCTGTTTGGTCTCGGTGTTTGGGGCGCCTTTCATTTGGGCATCATGCCTGCAATGGGAACGGTCCCTTCTGCCAAGGATCAACCAGCAGAAGAACATGTTTCAGAGGCGTTGGGCCACGTGATCTGGATGTGGACAAACGACTTGGTTGCCGATGAAGTTTATAACAAATTAACGAAAAAATAAGATCGTAAAAAGGTCATCCGAGAAAAAATCGGATGACCTTTCGTTTTACGCTATTATTTGGTTTCAACAACCGGGCCTTTTGTGATGCTATCGACTTTTGGGTCTTCAACTCGATCCTCGGAAGTTGCCTTGTTGCCCATCACAAGGTTAATGATAATCGCGCTTAATGCTGCAATCGTAATAGGGGAACCCAACAGATACTGAATGATTTGAGGAGTCTCACTAACAACCTTAGCTGGCAGGAGAATGACAGCCATGGTCAAGACGATTGGAATTCCCAACACATAGATGGTACTTTCGTCGGTCGCCAAGTTTCTGATAACATTTAAGCCGTTTAACATAATGATGACACAGATGATTGAGAAGATACCGCCGATAACCGCTGCGGGAACAGCCGAAAGAAATGCTGATAATTTTCCACAGAAGCCAAGAACGATAAACCAGAGTCCAGCGGAAACAAAGACCCGTCGGCTGGCAACTCCGGTAATTGACACAACGCCGGCGTTCGTTGAGTAACCGGTCATTGGTGTGGTTCCCAGAAGGGCAGCAAACAGACAGCTCAGGCCTTCACCGATAATTCCGCGGTTCCACTGTTTCTTGCTGATTTTTTCATCGACCACGGCGCTCATGGCAAACCAAGTACCGGTTGTCTCAGTCGTTAGCACCATGTAAATGACAATAAACGTTAAGATGGCAGGTAATGAGAAATGAATGCCATAATGCAAAGAAGTGAAGTGGGGAAGGCTGATCCAAGCTGCGTTGTTCACAACCGACCAGTCAAACTGGCCCATCATAGATGCGGCAATTGTCCCAACAACTAATGCAATAATAATTGAACTGACCTTGAACAACCGTTGAAGTTGAGGAACCCGCAGCCCGATGGTAATTGCAACCAGCATCGCAAAAGCTGTGATGGCCGCAATTTCAATGTTTTGGTTAATATTACCAGCAGCTTTGAAGATATTATCGTTCAACGCTGAAGGAAGGAGTGACAATCCAACGCAAGTGATGATTGTCCCACCAACGATGGCTGGTACCAGTGTATTGATAATTTTTTGGTAGATTCCTGATAAGCCGAGAAGAATCAGCAGAATGGCGCCAACAATCAGTGAACCCAAAACAGTTGCCATGCCGCCATGCGAGGCGCCGTTGGCAAGGTAAACACCAGCAACAGCCCCAATGGGAACAAATGATGGTCCCTGCGATACAGGCAGCTTCATGAAGTACTTGGTCTGTAAGATGGTTCCGATTCCACAAGCGAGAAACGCGGCTTGAAGAAAGCCGGTCTTTTGTGCCAGGCTCATTGACAGCAAGCCTGCAATAATAATGGGTGGCACATAGACATCCATGGCTAAGACGTGCTGAAGTCCGAGTAAACCTGATTGAAAGACAGGGACTTTATCTTCTGGACCATATAGCAAACCGTTTTGGTTACGTTTCATTATTGCTCTCCTTTTGATGAAAAAGTTTTTTAAATAAGCGAAACACGAACTATATTTAAAAATAAAATATGATAATTCGTATCGCTAGTCAGAACTTATTATAAACACTCACTTCTCAATAATCAATATGTAAATAATTAAGATTTTTTACTTCTAATGTTCGTGTTTTAATCCGAAAGTCCATTTATCTTCATCAAGAATTTTTCAGTCCAACCATAACAGCAATGGAACCGCTCGCAATGATTAATGAAGGCAACTTTTATAACCATCTCATTTTTTCTTTTGAAATAAATTAAAAAAGGTCGGAGCAAAAGTGTCAGCTTTTGATTCGGCCTTATTCCATAATGTTTACTTACGACGTCTTTCGTTCTAGCTTCTACTTACACAACTCATCTTGCTAAAGCTTTTGTTAGGGCAGTAATAATATGGGTGATTTCTTGGGATGCCAATGTTTGATCAAATAGTAAGTAACCGACAACCATTCCACCGACAACTGCCCACATCAATTTTAAAATCTCGGTATTCGGCCAGTTGATCATCAAGTGGTTTTCTTTTAACTGCGTCAAGGTCTGATTGATATTGTGCCAGTATGATTCGGGAAATTGTTTGACCAATTCTACGCGGACCTCATTGCTATATAGGACTTCCGACACAAAAATCTTTAAGACAGCGGCATTATCCCGCACGAATTGAACACGATCGGTCACCAATGCCTCAATAAATGAATGCAGTGTCATAAACTTGGGGTTCAGTGGTTGATGTTCTTTGAAGTCGGTCAAGACGGCAGGAAAAATCGCCTTAGTTACTGGCTGAATAATGGTGTTTAAAAGACCACGCTTGCTTTTGAACTTACTAAAGATATTTCCTTCAGCAACGCCAGCTTCGGTTGCAATCTCTTTTGTACTTGCGTTGGCGTAACCTTTTGCGGCAAAAACGTCGATTGCAGCCAGCAAAATTTTGACCTGTTTGTCAGTCATGCCATCCAAGGCATGGGTGTCGGCAAACAGCTTTAATTCGGTACCTTTCAACATTGGATTGACTCCTTATGGTCACTCGTGTGATTTAAATTTCAAATTAAGTATACACTCAATCCGCTGAATTAAAAGTCTTAATTAATTTTCCATGATAAAAATGTCATAAACACTTTGAAAACGGCTTCTTTAAAAGATTGATATTTTTTGGTTGACCTAACAAAAAGTGTGTGTATAATATGAATTGGTGATTGAGTGAGTAACTACTCAAACAATTGCCCGAATTCAAACCAATGAAAGAGGGCTAACGACATGCGAGAGAGTGTGGAAATTACGAAAGAACCTAAGAAGAAGTTTTTCAGCAGTACAGAAGAAGAAGGAAGCAGCAAGAGCCTGGATGAGGTTAACGGTAGTATCATTGTTCCGGAAGATGCCGGTTTCTGGCGGACTTTGATGACTTATACCGGACCGGGAATTCTCATTGCCGTTGGTTATATGGATCCAGGTAACTGGATTACGTCAATTGCTGGTGGTGCTCAGTTTAAGTATAGTTTGTTATCCGTAGTCCTGATCTCAAGTTTGATTGCGATGTTGTTGCAGTCCATGGCAGCTAAACTTGGTATCGTGACTGGAAAAGATTTAGCCCAATTAACCCGTGAACGGACCTCCAAGCGAGTCGGATTTGCCCTGTGGATTATTACAGAATTAGCGATTATGGCGACGGACGTTGCCGAAATTATTGGTTCAGGGATTGCCTTGGAGTTGCTATTCAAGATTCCACTGGTGATTGGGATTTTGATTACCAGTGCCGATGTCTTGATCCTTCTCTTATTAATGAGACTCGGATTTCGAAAAATCGAGGCAATTGTTGCAACCTTG
>NZ_JAXGWW010000094.1:0-7699 GCF_040773105.1 Lentilactobacillus sp. | reverse complement strand
TTCGAGGTTCACAAATGCGTCGGACGCCAACTGATTAAAATTAGTCCGCAGCATTGTTTCCGGCATCACGTCAGCGGAAAAGCCAGTCCCAGTTAAGTCCGTAACGGTCAAACAAACCCCGTTTACCGCAATGCTGTCACCCAATTTAAATGTGCCGTCCGAAACCAGGGATGTCTCGATCGTTAGCTTGGCCTGTTGGCCGCTCTGAGTGACCTGAACAACCTTTCCTCGTGCTTGAATAATTCCTGTAAACATTAGCGCGCCCTCCTGACTGTAATCTTCAAATCATGCCCCAGTTGAGTAACCTCTGGTGCCTCAAAATACGTTAACTTCCCATTGCTCACGCCACTAACTGCAGGCAGCCCAGTGCCGCCAATGACGATCGGGGCAACATAGGTTACCAATTGATCCACTAGGTTCGCTCTGACAAATTCTGCCTGAATTTGACTGCCCCCTTCAACCAGCAGTGATTGCACGTGGTGCTCCGCAAGTAGTGCGAGGACATCGTTTGGCCGCCAGTCGTCTTTGACAAAGACATGAACAAAGGCTGGGAACTGCTGGTGAGCAGATTGACCGGACAAAATCCAGACCGGACCATCGTTTTCAAATAAACGTTTGTCCGGCGTAACTGAATTTGCATCCCTCACCAAAATAATTCGGACCGGTTGAAATCGTTTATCAAGACCTCTGACCGTTAATCGCGGGTCGTCCGTTTTAAAGGTTCGCTCCCCTACCAAAATGGCCTGATTCATGCGTCGTAATTTTTGGCTGTCTGCCTGGGCTTCTTCGCCCGAGATTATCGTGCGTCTACTAGGCTGTTGGTTGATTTTTCCATCCAGTGACATAGCATATTTTATCGTCACCATCGGCCGCTGACGCTCATAATAAAAGTTATACGCCTCGTTGAGGGCCGTTGTCGTTCCTAAAATTTCCACTTCAACGCCACTGCTTCGCAACCGTTCAATCCCTTTTCCCGCAACGATTGGATTGGGATCAACCTGGCCGACAACCACTCGTTTGAAGCCCTCTTTAATCAAGCGGTCGCTGCACGGAGGCGTTTTACCAAAGTGACTGCAAGGTTCCATCGTGACGTACATCGTCGCGCCCTTGACACTTTCTGCGTCCGGCACATTGGAAAGCGCGTCAATTTCCGCATGGTGTTCGCCAAATTGATGATGGTACCCGCTCGCGACGAGTCGGCCATCTTTAACAATCACCGCACCAACCCGTGGATTAGTCCAAGTATTTCCAAGTCCTTTCCATGCCATTTTAACGGCAATCTTCATGTAATCTTGATCGTTCAAATCTTATTCACCCCACGAAAAAAGCCCCGCAAGAATTTGCGAGGCAATTATTAGATAAGCTAAACAAGATTTCATTCGAGTCATGAGGGACCATGCTCATGAAAAAGTGTCACGGAAGACAGCTGTCCCCTTAACATTAATCCACAAACAGTCCACACCGATGTTATGAAATGCTTATTTGATTCTTCTCCCATCCAGACTTTACTGTCGGTCCCAGACTCACACTGGGTCAACCGCTTAACGCGGGTCACGGACTTCGATTATCACATCGTCACCGTCGGTCGGGAATTTCACCCTGCCCCGAAGAAATCTATTCAGTTTTCGAAATTATGATACCCCATCGACCAGGGAAGCGCAACCAAAAACTGTTTAATAAAAAAACGGTTTCATCACTTCCACGCCGATAAAGGCCGTATTAAGCCGTTTTCCACTCATTCCAACATTAAAGATCATCACTGATTGTCCAACCGCTCTGAAATGTCTTGCGCAATCTCAGCTAACCGCTGTGGATTTTGGACTTGGGCAATCTTGTAACCGACAAAATATGGTGAAGTGGCGTACCTTGGCACAATCTTGCAGTAAAATTTGCCATCCAGCTGGTAGAAAAATAAGTTGTATGAAGATAAGCGCCCACCCATATAATCGTGCAGCAAGTACCTGACGATCACGTGGACTGCGTCGGCCAGACTGTCAATTTGGGCAATTTCTTTGATGGCAATGTTAATCTCGACAAAGCCAATAATCGGGTTGGTCGATAAGGTGATTTCACGTTGGTCGTCTTGTGTCACTGCAACTCCAGTGAAATTACGCAACGTGATATTCTGATACACATCATAGTTATTTAAGCCGACAATTTGGAAATGAGGGTGGCGTAAACTACCTCCAGACATTGGGCCGAAGTTTTTATACATAATGACGCTGCGATATTGATTGGAGGCCACCATCTGGTGCCAGCATTTAAAGGCAAACTCGAAGACTTTTCGGTTTTGTGCCACCGAACAAGTTGACGGGCCGCCGTTGTGGTCACTCGATTCGATCAGGACCGTTTGCATGGTATCTTCCAGTGTTCGAAATTTATTTTGAAGCCAAATTCGATCGTCTTCTTGCGCCAAAATATTAGTAAGATGCGCAACGTCGCAAAATGGGCAGTAGCCTTCGGGATGGCGGATATTTTCCGGCTTTCCTTTGGCTGCTTGATAATCAAATATCAGTGGTTGATTCGCCATTTGATTCACCAGTCTTTCTTTTAAGAAACTTGTGTCTTTATTATATTCGAAATTGCCGTTGGGCTGTTAGAACATTATTTTGAACAAAAATCTGCAATGTAATTAAATTAGCTGTTGTTTGATAACTCATGTAGTATATAATGATTTTATTTATTCGATTAATTAGTCACGACTGTTTGGGGGAATTTGATGAAAAAACCGCTCACCGTTACAATTGCATTGATTTGTACGTTAATTTTGTCAGGGTGTTCGGCGTCAACCTCTGCCAAAAAGCCTACCCGCAACCACTATGACCGCCAGCGAACCGCCGCCGAATTGAAGCATGATCGCATCGTTGAAGGAATCAATCTCGAAAACTTCGATAAAATCAACGTTGGCGACATTACTGACGGCACAAACGGCTCTTCTGATCAGCAGGTTCGCCAATTATTTGGCAATCCATCGCATATCGGGACGGTTTCAGTGAACGGTATTAGTCAAAAAGTCACCCAGTTCACCTGGAAGGATGTTTCATCCACCTTCCACGTTGACAAAGTCACCGTTCAATTTTTAAATCACAAAGTAGTTGGCAAGTCCTATTCCCCCGCTGCCAAACAAAAACAACGCGTGATCGCCAAGTCAAAAATTGATCAATTAGGTCTCGGTACCACCTACCAGGAAACCGTCAACGCCTTAGGGGTCCCTAACGGCGAATCATTTACCGGCCAGGGTCCGTTGTCGAGTAAGTACCTGCTTTACGTGACTGACAGTGACGGAACCGCCTATGATCTGACATTTACCGACGATAAATTAAACAATAAGTTTAAAACTTCGATATACTAAGAGTGTACATGCCCAAACTATATAGGAGGCTACAAAGATGAAAGTGATTAACGTAGAATTATCAGTAAAGCCTGGGATGCAAAAGGACTATGAGGCGTTTATCGACGAACTGGTTCAAGGCTCTCGTGCTGAGGCCGGAAACGTGTCTTACGATCATTTCAAAAAAATTGGCAGCGATTCCGATTACGAAATTATTGAACACTGGAAGGATGCGGATGCAGTTGAGTCCCATAATAATACCGCTCACTTCCAAAAATTCTTGGCTGGCATTAACGATTTCTTAAGTAAAGATCTGGTTATTATCAGAATGGATTATAACGAATAACTTACAAGAGTTGGCGCTTAATGGCGTCAGCTTTTTTAATTTGATTATTACTGCGTCGTATCGTGTACAAATAGCAGTGAGCTGACCCTCTGGAAGGAACCGGCCATTTGGCGCACACTTTCTTGACCAACTTTTGGAAGCGCTTATAATCAAGTGTAAGTACATGAGGAGGTCACAAACATGCAAGATGAAAGATGGAACAACCCGTTATACCAGACCGAAGCAGTCAATGATGAGGGCTTGGAAGGCCACGCTTACGTTCCCGGCGGCATCAAGGTCGAGACCAGCAGCCCGATGAACTCACATCCCGGCACCAATCCCGAGCAGTTGCTGGGGATGTCTTTGGCAACCTGCCTGGAAGCCACGCTGGAAGCAATTGAAAAAGAGCACGGCGTTCCCCACACCGCAGAGGTCCACGTCAAAGTTGCCTTTATTGGCTCAAGAGCCGTTTACCAATTTCTGGTTCATGCGCAAATCATGGTCAAAGGCGTTGACTTTGAAACAGCCGACAAGTTTGCAAAGGAAGCTGAAAATCGCTGCCCAGTTTCAAAACTATTGAAGAATAGTGGCAATTACACCGCTGAAACCGTTGAGCAGTTTGACTAAACAATGACGAGCGATTAAGACCAATGAAGTTTTGATCTTGATCGTCCGTATAAGCAAATGACCCAATCATCCCAATCGGATTGTTTGGGTCATTTGTTTATGCGTTGGAAGCTAAGCATTTTTGCTCCCATTTTTCTTGCAATAAATGTTCTTATTTTCAATGAAAAGCTGGTAATAATTACAGAGAAGCTGTAAAATTTAGATAAAATAACAAATTAACTTCACAAATTGTTTATAAATATTCGTTATCTTTTATATTTATGAATTTTATTAGGAGCTTAATATTATTTTTAGTTCGACTTGTTTTACTGTATAATCATTCTAAATGAACTTAATTTAACCTCAGGAGGCATTTTTTATGGATAGAAAAATCCCTAACATTATGGGTACTCAACATCCAGATAACGCAGGAGTTCCCTTCTTCAAGCATAACGATAGCGCATTTGTTTCCGCATTTCGGGAAATTGATGAAGCCTACCAAAACTTCTCAAAGCTCGGCGCTGACGAATACATGTGGGACTGGGAAGGTAAACATGCCGATGCGTCAGTGATCGACCGTTTATACTCTGAGCACTACGAGTATTTCCAAAAGCATCCCCTTGGCAAGGATAAGTTTTTAACTTTCCGTCTGCCAAACATCTGGGAAGAAAAAGGCTACAGCTTAATGCAAGCCATGACAACCATCTTGTCAGCCGAAGACTTCTCTTACGACTTGGGCTTTAAGGAACGACCGTTATTCGAAGCAATCTTGCCGATGACACAATCAGCCGACCAGCTGATTTCAATGGAAGACAAGTTTGCCAGCCTTTCTCACTACAAATCAACTGAATTTAATACCGGCCACAAAGATTCCGATACCTTGCAAATGATTCCACTGTTTGAAGGCTTTGAATCACAATTAAATGCGCCGCAAATTTTGAAGAAATACCTTGAAATGTATAAAGAACATTTTGGCCGCGAACTTAGCTACATGCGGGTATTCTTAGCCGGATCAGACTCCGCTTTGTCAAATGGTTTCTTGAACAGTATCATTGGAAATAAATTAGCGTTGACTGGTCTGGCCGAATTTGAACAGGAAAGCGGCTTGCCAATTTATCCAATTGCCGGAATGGGAAGCACGATTTTCCGTGGCGGCTTGTCTCCAATGATGATCGACCGTTACCTCGAAGAATTCCCTGGCTTAAAGACGGCAACCGTACAGTCTGCCTTCCGTTACGACTACCCATTAGACGTGGTTGAACCGGCCATCATCAAATTACGTGACGGTTTGCAACAAAGTAAGTTTGAAATCATCAACCATGATGACCAAGCCGTGTTGTTGAATATCGCCAAGAAGGCTGCCGCAGAATACCACGAAACTTTGGATCCGTTAATCAATGACTTACAACCTGTCTTTGACTCCTTCCCAAAGCGTCGTGATCGTCATCAACACGTCGGGATCATCGGTTATTCCCGTGACGTTGACGGCTACAAAATGCCGCGTGCGATTACCTTTACCGGTGCCCTTTATTCAGTTGGTGTTCCACCTGAATTCTTGGGAACCGGCCGTATCTTGAACAAGTTGGATGATAAAGAACTCAGCACTTTGATGAAGTATTATCCAAATATCAAGCATGATTACGCCCACGTTGCCAAATACTTCAGTAAGGACGCTTTGGCTGCCCTTCAAGCAAAGAACCCCGCTTGGAAAGCAGTTGACGAAGATATCGAAGCCGTTGAACGCTTATTTGATATCAAGGCTGGTCCACAA
This sequence comes from Lentilactobacillus sp., assembly GCF_040773105.1. Taxonomy (NCBI): domain Bacteria; kingdom Bacillati; phylum Bacillota; class Bacilli; order Lactobacillales; family Lactobacillaceae; genus Lentilactobacillus; species Lentilactobacillus sp. The sequence continues at coordinate 1,666 of NZ_JAXGWW010000094.1, read as the reverse complement.
ACACCTGAACAGGAAAAGCACGCCCAATTGGCAGCTGATTTAGTTAAGATTTCTGATAAGGAAACCAAGACGACATTGATCAGCCGTCAAGCTATTTTACGAAAATTCCTAGGTTAATCACTAAAAATCCAGCTAACCGGCTGGATTTTTTTGTCTGGCGTTTTATACTAAGATTAGGTCAATATCTCAAACAAGATTTGAAGGGAGTTCATTTTATGTTTAAGAAATCAATTTTGTTAACCGTTGCCGCATTAAGTTTAGGTGGCTTTGTTTCATTGACTCAATCCGCAACGACTCAAGCTGCATCAATGCCCGGTTCGTTAACTTATCACAAGACAAGTTCGGTTGCCAAGATTGGCAGCCAATACAAATCATTTAAATTGACCAACCACATTCCAACCAGCAACTTTAAGAATATCAAAACCATTTCTTGGAAAAAAAGTGGTTTGAAGAAAGGCACCAAAGTTCGAATTGACCTATACGCCACTCAAGGCACTCAGTTCAACTGGTACCGGATTTCAAAATACAGCACTAAGAAAGCCAACAAGACGAACAAAAAAGTTCAAAAGTACTGGATTTATGGTCAGGCATTGGTTTTGCCGACAACTACCAGTAATCAATTAGCACTCAGCTACTAGTCGTTAAATGAATCTCCGCACCGCTTCCTAATCGATCCGATGTTAATAATTGAGAAGGAATGATTTGATTGAATAAATTTCAGAATTTGTCCAGCTGTACCGCTTTTTTGGCTGGTAAGAACGCTACTGTAGACGGCTCAACAATGATTGCACGAAATGAAGATGCCGGCGGTGGCGTCAACGCAAAACGGTTTGTGGTTGTCAATCCACAGGACCAACCCAGCGAATACATTTCCACTTTTAACCAATTTCGCGTGAAGTTACCGGATCATCCGCTCCGCTATACCGCAACCCCCAACGCAGATATTTCCGATGGTATTTGGGGCGAATCTGGCATTAACACCGATAATGTCGCCATGAGTTCTACTGAAACCGAGTTTACCAACACCACAATGCTGGGCTTGGATCCACTGGTTGCCGACGGAATTGGCGAAGAGGCCATGCTGACGTGTGTGCTCCCTTACATTCATAGTGCCCGGGAAGGTGTTAAACGATTAGGGGAATTAGTTACCAACTTTGGCACCTGTGAAAGCAACGGTATTGCCTTTTCGGATTCTGAAGAAGTCTGGTACTTTGAAACCGTTGGCGGCCATCACTGGGCAGCTGAACGCATCCCTGATGACAGCTATGCGGTTGCCCCTAACCAAACCGGGATCCAGGAAATTGACTTTAACGATGCAGAACATTTCATGTACTCAGACGATTTAAAAGAATTTGCCGAAAGCCATCACTTAAACAAGGCTCGTAAGGGATTTAACTTCAGAGATATTTTTGGAGAAGATGTCCAAGCCGATCACTATTACAACACCCCACGTGTTTGGTACGGCCAAAAGATGTTTAACCCGGAAATTGAACAGGATCCGGAAAGTCGGACGATGCCATTTACACGGGTTGCCGATCATTTGATTTCCGTCGAAGATGTTGCCCTGTTTTTAAGCAGCCATTACCAAGGAACCGAATTTGATCCCTATGGCCAAACGGGTACCGAAGAAAGCCGTCATCGCTATCGCCCTATCGGCATGAATCGA
>NZ_JAXGWW010000093.1:0-7708 GCF_040773105.1 Lentilactobacillus sp. | reverse complement strand
CATCGTTCTGCGAGCCTGGTCACGATCCTTAACGGCGTATAAACGTAATATATCGTGCTCAGGGCGCATTCCCGATCCAATTTCAACAACTACCCCAACCATGATTCGAACCATGTTGTAGAGGAAGCCATTGCCATAAAACTCCATGCGAATTTCATTAGCATCTTTATCCAAGCTTGCCTTTGCTTCATAGATTGTCCGGTAGTTTGACCGAGCAGTTGACCCGGATGCGACAAAGCTTGTAAAATCATGCTCTCCCACAAAATCGGCCATCGCAGCTTGAACTTTATCGATGTCAATTGGAAAGCGCCAGTTGCCGGTATAGTTTCGTTTAAACGGATCCTTGAACTCACCAAGATCCAACCGATAAACGTAACGCTTTCCAGAAACATCATAGCGGGCGTGAAAATGGTCCGACACCCGCTCAGCCTTTTTAATTTCCATATCTAAGGGGAGCAAACTGTTCAAGCCACGATAAATTGCTTCCGATGGCAGATCAAAGGGAAAATCAAAGTGAACGACTTGCCCAAGGGCGTGAACACCGGCGTCGGTCCGGCCTGACCCGTAAACAACAATGGGTGGCTCAGGATTTTTAGCCATTATATTCACTTTTTGCGTTAACACCCCTTCAATCGTGCGCCGATTCGGCTGCCGTTCAAAGCCGCTGAAAAGTGTGCCGTCGTATGCCAATGTAACTTTGTATCGAATTGTGATCACCTCAATTTTTTCTAACGAATAATACAAGCACGCCAACGAGTAAAAAGACAATCCAACTAATGGTGTCTTTCCCCTTCCACTTGTAGACGCGATACTTACTTCGATGCTCGCTATCAGTAAACCCGCGGGCTTCCATCGCAGTTGATAAATTTTCTGCGTGGTTGATCGCACCCGTAAATAATGGGACCAAGAGCGGAACGGCAGCTTGAATCCGATGTTTGAGGCTTCCGGACCCAAAGTCAACGCCCCGTGACCGCTGAGCGTTTAAGATGGTTTCCATTTCGTCCATCAATGTCGGTACAAACCGTAATGCGATGGACAACATAAGTGCCAAGGTATCAACGGGAAATCGAATCTTTTTGAGTGGCTTTAGAACCGTTTGAACGCCATCCGCGATTGCCAAAGGCGTCGTTGTCAACGTCAAAACAGTTGAAATCATAATAATCAGCAAGAAACGAATAAAAATGTATCCGCCGTTGATCAGGCTCGTATCACTAATTGAAAACGGGCCAAAGTGCCAAAACACGTGGCCACCACTGCTGAAGAGGATTTGAAGCAAAACAGTAAAAATGATCAGCCAGATCAGTGGTCGAATCCCCTTTAGAAAATAACCGATCGAAACGCCAGAAAAAATAACGACAATTAAGATCAGCACGCTTAAAGCACCGTAAGCCCAAATGTTATTCGCAAAAAAAATGACAATGACGAAGTAAAAGCTGAGTAATAGTTTAGACTGAGGACTCATTTGGTGGATCCAAGAATTTCCAGGCAGGTAGCGGCCAAAAATAAAGTTACTCATTCTTTAGGTCCCTCCCCACCAGCAATTTTTGCAATCTCGGTAGCCAAATCATCAATCGTTAACGGCGTCTTCGTTAATTTGACACCCGCATCCATCAGCTTCATCGCAAATTCGGCACTGCTTGGCAAATCCAAATGCATTTTGTACACCCACTTAGGCGCCGCAAAGATCTCCTCAGGCCGACCATGCTTAACAATTTCACCCTGGTCCATCACCACAACGTCTGACGCATAATCAATCACATCGTCCATTTGATGTGTCACCAAAATAATGGTCATGTCATTTTGGTCGTGAAGATATTCGGCCAGATCCATGATCTCTTTGTGCCCACGTGGGTCCAACCCAGCAGTTGGTTCGTCTAAAATTAAGACCTCAGGCTTCATAGCGAGCACCCCAGCAATGGCGACTCGCCGCATTTGGCCGCCAGACAAATCAAAAGGTGAGTGATCTTCTAGTGATTCATCCAACCCGACCAGGCGCATGGCCTCAACGGCAGCACTTTTCGCCTCAGTTTCGGAGGCACCATAATTTTTTGGACCAAACATGACATCTTTAATGACTGATTCCTCAAAGAGTTGCTTCTCGGGAAATTGAAATACCATTCCAACATGTTGGCGAAGTTCTTTGAGATTTTTATTAGTTGTATTTGGCGTGATTGTGCGGCCAAAAACGTCAATCGATCCACTTGTTGGCTTGAGTAACGCGTTGATGTGTTGAACCAGCGTCGACTTACCGCTACCAGTATGCCCAATAATCGCCGTAAACGAGCCGGCTGGAATTGTTAAAGAAACGTTGTCCAGCGCATTCTGGGCAAACGGCGTCTTCGCTTGGTAGGTATGGGTCACTTTTGAGAAACGAATTTCTTTATCCATGCTATTAACCTCTCGTCGTTCATGTATTGACTATTTGGATCAATTCCATGTTGCTTTAAGGCAGCGATCAGCTGCGCCGTGAATGGTGCAGACAGGCCAAGTGATTGTAATTTAGCCGTTTCGCCAAAAATATTCTCTGGTTTATTTTCCTCGATGATCTCGCCCTTATTGACAACGACAACTTGATCCGCATGTGCTGCTTCATCAATATCATGGGTAATCGAAATGACGGTTAAGTTGTTGGCCGCCTTAATCCGAGCAACCAAATTCAAAATGTCTTGACGACCTCTGGGATCAAGCATACTGGTTGCTTCATCAAGAATAATAATTTTAGGACTGAGTGCAACGATTCCGGCAATCGCAACTCGTTGCTTTTGGCCCCCGGAAAGATTGGCGGGAATTCGGTCTCTAAACTCCCACATCCCGACGTCTTTCAAACTTTTTTCAACAATCTCATGCATCTGATCCCTGGGTAAACGTCGATTTTCAAGCCCAAAAGCGACATCATCTTCAACGGTGGCACCAACAAACTGGTCCTCGGGATTCTGAAACACCATCCCTATTTTACTCCGAACATCAAAAATATTTTGGTCGTTCACGATTAAGTCGTCAACAACAATCTGTCCTGACTTTAAAACAATTAATCCGTCTATTAGCCTGGCAAGTGTACTCTTACCGCTGCCGTTTTGGCCAATTAATGCTGTCCATTCACCTTCGTGGATGTTTAAAGACAAATGATCAAAAAGTAGTGGCTGCCCTGAATAATTAAATGAGATATCTTTAATTTGTATGATGTCTTTCATGATGACCCCCGCGGTCAATATCGCTTTTTATATGTACAAAAAAATCACTTACAGGTAACTGGCGCATGGGACAAGTCCCACATTCAAACTAGACTAGGAATAAGTGTTCCACCATCATAACGTTCTATACCAAAAACCTGAGTGATTCTCGTGATAACTATTTGATTTGGTTTAATACCAGTTAGTCAACTAACTCTAAAATAACCATTGGAGCACCGTCGCCACGACGAGGCATGGTCTTCAAGATTCGTGTATATCCACCATTACGATCAGCATACTTAGTAGCTAACTCGCCAAATACTTTTTGTAAAGCAGTAGTAACGTTAATGTCGTCACCATCTTCTTTAACATCAGCAACAACATCGCGAATGAACGCTGCAGCTTGACGACGAGCGTGTAAGTCACCGCGCTTACCGAGTGAAATCATCTTATCAGTAGTTGAGCGAACTTCCTTAGCTTTAGCTTCAGTAGTAACGATTTGACCATGGATAATTAAATCAGTAGTCAAGTTACGAAGCAAAGAGCGACGATGTGCACTACTACGTTGTAATTTCCGATAACCCATAATTGGATGTCCTCCTTCTTTATCTTTATTAGTCTTCTTTGCGAAGTGAAAGGCCTAATGCTGCGAGCTTCTCTTTAACTTCTTCAAGAGATTTACGTCCAAGGTTTCGAACCTTCATCATGTCAGGTTCTGTCTTTTCAGTAAGTTCTTGAACAGTATTAATGCCGGCACGTTTAAGACAGTTGTATGAACGAACTGAAAGGTCCAATTCTTCAATTGTCATTTCCAACATTTTTTCTTTGTGGGTTTCTTCTTTCTCAACCATGATCTCGGTATTCTTAGCTTCGTCGGTAAGATCAACAAACATTTCTAAATGTTCAGTTAAAATCTTAGCTGCTAAACTAACCGCTTCACTAGGGGTGATTGAACCGTCAGTCCAAACATCCAAAGTTAGCTTATCGAAATCATCGCGTTGACCAACCCGTGTACTTTCAACCTGATAGTTGACACGTTCGATTGGGGTATAAATAGAATCGACGGGTAGCACACCAATAGGCATCTCAGAACTGCGCTTTTTGTTTTCAACAGCTGAAACGTACCCACGACCTTTGTTGGCAGTTAACCGCATATGGAATGTGGCGCCTTCAGCAACAGTCGCGATGTGCAAATCAGGGTTCAGAACAGTTACATCACTGTCAGCTTGAATATCACCAGCAGTCACGTCAGCAGGACCAATTACATCGATTTCCAAATTTTCTTCTTCATCTTCTGGCCCATCTAATTTCAAAGAAATTTTCTTAACATTCAAAATAATCTGAGTAACATCTTCGACAACACCTTTAATAGTCGAAAACTCGTGCAAGACATCATCGATCTGGATGCTGGTAACAGCGGACCCAGGAAGAGATGATAATAATGTACGTCTCAAAGAATTACCAAGTGTTGTTCCATATCCACGTTCGAGTGGTTCAACGACAACTTCACCGTAATTCTTTGTTTCTTCAATTTTATGAATGTTAGGCTTTTCAAATTCAATCATTCTTATCATTAACCCCTTTCAAAACGCGTGAGTCTACATGCAAAATATCAATACGATCAAACAAAATAAACTTCACTATATTGAATGTCTTAATTAAACTCGACGACGCTTTGGAGGACGAGAACCATTGTGAGGTACCGGAGTAACATCACGAATAGCAGTAACTTCCAATCCAGTTGCTTGAAGTGCACGAATAGCAGCTTCACGGCCGGAACCAGGTCCCTTAACAGCAACTTCAACTGACTTCATGCCATGTTCCATTGATGCTTTAGCAGCGGCTTCAGCAGCCATCTGTGCAGCAAATGGAGTTGATTTACGACTTCCACGGAAGCCCAATGCACCAGCTGATGACCAAGAAACCGCATTTCCAGTGGTATCGGTAATCATTACTAAAGTATTGTTGAATGTTGAATGGATATGAGCAACACCAGCAGCAATATTCTTTTTAGCACGGCGCTTACGACTTGACTTTTTGTTTACCATAAAAACTCATGACCTCCTTCTCTAATTATTTTCTTCTACCTGCAGCAACCTTGCTACCTTTACGAGTGCGGGCATTATTCTTGGTATGTTGACCACGAACAGGCAATCCCCGACGATGGCGCATTCCACGATACGACCCAATTTCTTGGAGACGCTTAATATTCATACTTACTTCACGACGCAAGTCACCTTCAATTTTCAGGTTACTTACGACTTCACGGATCTTATCTTCTTGGTCTGGTGTTAAATCACGTACACGAACATCCTCAGAAACGCCAGCTTCAGCTAGAATTTTTTGAGCAGTTGTGTTACCAATACCAAAAATGTAAGTTAAACCGATGACAATTCGCTTGTCACGGGGTAAATCAATTCCGGCAATACGAGCCATTGAGCATACACCTCCTGTTTATGTTTATTTACCTTGGCGTTGTTTGTGCTTTGGGTTTGCTGAGCAAATAACCATTACTCGGCCTTTTCGTTTAATAATCTTGCAATGTTCACACATTTTTCGTACTGATGGTCGTACTTTCATTTTTAACCCTCCTCGAAAAAATTGAAGAAAAGGACTACTTAAATCGATAAGTAATACGTCCCTTACTTAAGTCGTAAGGAGACATTTCAACCGTAACTTTGTCACCAGGTAAAATTCGAATATAATGCATTCGGATTTTTCCTGAAACATGAGCCAAGATCTCGTGTCCATTCTCAAGTTCAACGCGAAACATTGCATTTGGCAAAGTTTCGACAACTTTTCCTTCAACTTCAATAACATTATCTTTAGCCACTCTATTACACCTCCAATGTTAAAATAGATTGAATTCCATTAAAATAAACTTGACAAACCTTTGACAGTTTAACACATTCATTATATTTCATCAATCCAACCGACTCAACACCTAAATTAGTAGCGTTTAGAGTGTGCTTAAGATCTCATCAACTTTTTGCCAAACCTCTTCAATGTTTTTGCTTCCATCAACATTGAACAGGAGATTGCGATCCTTATAAAATGCAATAAGCGGTGTATTCATCTCTACGTTAACTTTGAGACGATTTTTAACAGCTTCAGGCTTGTCGTCCTCACGCTGATAAAATTCATGACCGCCACACACATCACAGGTACCTGGAACTTTAGGCATGTGATACAACTTGTGATAAGTTGCACCGCAAGTCTTACAAATGAATCGACCAGATAGACGCTCCGTCAAAAGCTTAGGATCAACGTCAATGTTGATAACAGCAGTCAACGGTTTGTCCAAATCTTTAGTCATTGATTCAAGGGCATTTGCCTGCTCTAAAGTTCTTGGATAGCCATCCAATAAGAATCCTGGCTTAGTATCGTCTTTTGCTAATCGTTCTTTAACGATTCCGTTTGTAACTTCATCAGGAACCAAGTTACCTTTATCAGTGAACTCCTTAGCTTTAACTCCGAGTGGCGTGCTATTTGAAATAGCATCTCGGAACATATCGCCAGTCGAAATATGAGGAACATGTTACTTATCAACAATAAATTGTGCTTGAGTACCTTTTCCTGCACCAGGTAAGCCCATTAATATCAAATTCAAAGACATGTTGTTTCCTCCTCGTTTGAAATGTATTGATTGTTTCTAATCTTCAGTTGGTCGTGAATCATGAATAAATCCAACATATTCACGCTTCATCATCAATCCACGAATCTGACGAATCGTTTCAATGGCAACCCCAACAACGATTAGTAAACTTGTCCCACCTAATCCAATTGACTCGTCCAAGTTCCAAAGGTTTTGTGCAATTAATGGAATTAATGCAACAACACCAAGGAATAACGCACCAACTGTACTAAGCTTCATCAAAAGGTCAGAGACATAAGACTGTGTCTCGTGACCAGGCCAAACACCTGGAATGTAGCTTCCCTGCTTCTGCAAATTCTCAGAAAGCTTTTCCGGGTTAACCTGAACAAACGCATAGAAGAAAGTAAACATGATAATCAAAATTGTGTAAAAGGCAGCACCTGTTGGAGTCTGCATATTAAACAAATTGTTTAGTACTTGGAACCAAGTAGCAGTTGAGTAATTATTCGTAAATGCCATCAAAATTGTCTGTGGAGTTGCAATAAAGGAACTCGCAAAGATAACGGGAATAACACCAGCAACGTTAACCTTCAATGGAAGGTAACTGCTATCAGGTGATCCTGAAACTCTTCTGGTATATTGAATAGGTACTCGACGCTCAGCTTGTTGAACCCAAGTAACAAATGTAACAATAACCAAAACAATAATCAACAAGGCAACTGCGAACAAAATTGGTTGCCATAAGTCAGCACCAGTGACACCAACAAAATATTGGGTCCATAATGACTGAAGACCTACAGGAATCCGGGCAACAATTCCGGCGAAGATGATCATTGAAATACCATTTCCAATTCCTCGCTCCGTAATCATATCACCCATCCAAGTTGTTAACATTGTCCCACCAGTTAAGATTAAACCGATGATAACAAACGTTTTAATGCTT
>NZ_JAXGWW010000092.1:0-7864 GCF_040773105.1 Lentilactobacillus sp. | reverse complement strand
TGTCGACCATCAAGGTGCTGGGCTTTTACGATAATGAAGTCACGGCCTACGTTGCCAGAGAAAATGTTGTTTTGACGTTAGCCGGCATCGTTTTTGGCTGGTTCATCGGCTTGATTTTGCACCACTTCATCATGATTAAGGCCCAGACCGGCGCGATCTTGTTCCCTTTAACCATTCATTATCCGGGATATATTTGGTCGGCGGTGCTGACGGCTTGCTTCAGCCTGATTGTCGGCGTGATTACCCATTACAAGTTGAAAAATATTGATATGTTGGACTCACTTTCATCTTCAGAATAAATCGTTTCATCAAAACGACCCGCAACCACCTCAAAATGGCTGCGGGTCTTCTTTTATGATTTTCCCCACAAAAATCGAATCAGTAATCGGTCCACTTGGGGATTGTTATGAAGCTTGCTGTGTTGGGCGTTGGGTCCGACGATTCGTTTTTCCTGATATGATTTTACTTGTGGCAACAGGTATCTCAGAGACTTCGAGGACGCATTGCTGACGTCGCCGTCCGAGTGTGTGCCGTCATTTTTGTCGCCGTAAATGTTCAAGACTTTCAATGATTTTAATTGCTGATCATGGCGCAATCCCAACAGCTCGCGGTAATGGCTGTTAATTGTGGTCGGCTCACCGTCGGCCTTTAATTTCATCCGGTTCGGCGCATCGTCCATTCCAAGAATGCCGTTAAAGTGCCCAGCAATGTCGACCTGTTTTTGAAGCTTCGGCAGCTTGGTGTTACCGGCGTTATCCAGTAGGTAGAAGACGATCGACATGTTGCCGACGGAATGGCCGACCATGTTGAACTTCTTGACGCCATAACGTTGTTGTAATTTGACCACAACATTTTTGGCCCATTTGGCGTCGGTGTGATAGTTGGGGTTGTGGTTATTCAAATAGTTGACTTCAACAATCGGATGCCGATCGTTAGGTTTGAAATTACCAATCAACGTGACCTTGCCGCTATTGGTGACGTCCGCTCGAATGACCGTCTTGGTGACACCGGCGGTCACCGCTGCCTGCGCCATATGATTTTCGGCGTGATAGCTACCCCCAAAGCCGTGAAAAAACAGCGTGGGAGTGGCCTTGCTGGCACCGGCAATTTTGGGTGTTTGCGTGGCTGACATCGAGCAGGCGCTGAGAAATCCCACGATTAATAGTAAGCCGCTGAGTACGGCCAGTCCTCTTTTTTTCATGTTCCCCTCCTGATAACTGCATCTTTTGCCGCTAATTATAAACGGATTTGTGGAATTGGAAAGCAAGGTGCACTGGAAAAAGCCACCTAAGTTTGATCAGTGGATGAGAGCAACCAAATAGTCGAAATGAATATTTTGACTCCTTTCTAGTTTTAGAAATATATGTAATGGTTTATTAAAATAAGATTACACCAGACTACTATTGTAATGATGAAATGGAATTCAATTACAATACTTAAAAATTATGATATACTTTCGATGAGGTGATAATGATGCAATCAATCCACAGCAAATTGAGATCCTATTATTCTCAACTTAATGAAGTAACAGAAAAGCTCGATCAAGATCAGCTATTGGTTGCTTCAGAACTGACACCATTTCAGAAAAGTATTGCAAAGGATATGGTGAAGTCAGGTCTCTTGGAGGATATGGATGAACGAGTCTATGCGACTCACGATGTACCAATCGATGATATGTTGATGCGGCAACTCATTTTGGGACAGGGAATATACACTGGAGACACAGCACTTTATCTATGGGAATTGAGTGAAAACTTTCCTTATACGATTGAAATGGCGGTTCGCATGGGATATCAGGCACCAAGTCGACGATATCCTGATTGGACGCAAAACGTTCAGTTCAAACAAGTTCGTGAACCCCGACTCAGTGAGGATGTGCGAGAAATCTCGGTGCCGGACACGACACGTAAGATACAGGTATACTCACCTGAACGGGTATTAGTTGAGATGGTTAAGTCACCAGATCATGATATCGAAGCAATAAAATTTGGCTTTAATCAATATTTGAAATCATCACAAAAAGATTTGGGGACGTTACTTGAAGTTGCTGAACGTTTGAATGTACTTGAAAAAATTCAATCACTTGTGGGGATTCTTCTATGAATGATAAAGAACTACGTGACCGGCTGCGTGATCAGCTGAAAAATATTCATGCTCAGACTGGAATTAATACCACCAGTTTACAAAGAAAGTATTTCATTGATGGTTTCTTGAGCTTACTGGCGACATCTAAATATCAATCACATTTTATTTGGAAAGGTGGGATGGTTCTTTCAGCAGTCACTGGCGTTCATGAACGAACAACGATTGATCTTGATACAATGGTTGAGGGTGTCAGTATCGAATCCGAAAATTTAAAGAAGATGTTCAACGAAATTATTGCCGAACGAGACTATCACGGAGTAAGGTATCAATTAATTGATATTCAACCCATTCAAGAAGAAAAAGAATATGTTGGACAACGCGTTCGCTTTCAAGCCAGCTTGGCAAAAATTAAAGATTCGTTTCATTTAGATGTGGCTACTGGTGAAGTGCTCATCCCGAGTGAAGTCAATTATGCGTATAAACCGTTACTGGGGACAGAAACGATTAATCTGTTAATCTATCGGCCAGAACGAATGCTAGCTGAGAAACTACAAACTGTGTTGTCCAGACGTAGTGCCAATACAAGGATGAAAGATTTTTATGATATTTATATTTTGATGACGACCGAGATAATTGATTTCAAAATCCTACAGACCGCTTGGACGAGAGTATTGTTGGAACGTGAATCCCAGGCCGAATGGGAGGAGTGGCACTCGATCACAACGCAAATCAGAACATCAGTACGGATGAAATCCTTATGGCAGGGGTATGCAAAGAAACATGCTTTTGCAGAAAATATTAGTTTTGAAAGCACAGTGGCTGCCATCAACAACTGCCTCAGCAAACTCCAATAAACCCACTCCCTCTATCTAAATTCACATATAAAACATGGCTCCCAGCAGAAATGCCGGGGGCTTTTTTCATGCCGACAATGCCCGTCAACCCGCAAAAAAATGCGAACACATACATAAAAGAATGCTTACTAAAAATCATTACCAATCCTTGATATGTTCAATGAACCGCGGTACAGCAACACTTTGCTCCAGCAACACATCTTAATATCATCACTTTCTTAAAAAATTAGCATATAGTTTTATATTTTTTATTTTCTGCAAAAAAGTGCGGACAAAACCAGTTCTATACGTATAGATATATATTCCCGTTAAATTAAAATTAGGAGTGTAAATAAATAACCGTTAATGAATATTGAGGGGAACCCAATTCATACATAAGCACATGGACGGGGATCCAAGCGACGGTTTTTCATCTATTTATATTAACTTTTTTAATTGGATGGGAGGAATTAGTGATGTCAGAAGCTGAGGGAGCCGCGCGACAAGTTCAGAATTACGCGGAGATTCATTTTATCACCCGCGATGGCGATGAAATTATTGAACCGCTGAAAATTTTCCGAGCTGTCAGCGAAGAGTATCACATTGCGTTACCAATCTTAAACGGCTACGTCTTGGTCAACAAGCCACAGCACCTGACCAGAGTCATGGGCGTCCAGCCGGCGATCATCAATCTGGTGTACGGCGAGATTGGCTCACTGCATATCTATCACGGGCTGACAGATATGACAGGCGAATTAATACCGTTGCAAAATGGCGACGAGCCCGATCAGGTCGCCCCCGTCAAATTACCAGATATCGACGAGGACCATCATTACTACGTCATGGACGAGGAGGGAATTGGCGAAGAAATTACCAAGGTCAATAACTACCAACCCGCAAACCCGACGTCAAAAGTCAGCTTAGTCAGCTTGACAGATGCCGAAAAAGCCAGGGTGGACAAAATGGAACGTGAGTTAAGCGAAGGTGATAACGAACGTATCTTAGATTTCGATAATTTGAAGAGTGAGCTTGAAAGGCCGTTGGATGAATTCAACGACGATGAGCCGGATCACGAATCACCGTTCGGACAAGCAACTTATCCGGGGGATGAGGAACCGGAAGATGAATCGAGCGACGATCAACCAGCCACTCCAGAAAATGATCAATCGGAGCCGGCACCTGAGCAGCCCGATCCAACCGAGCAGACGCAACAACAGCCAAGCTCACCAGTCGAAAGCTTATCGGAATCAACGTTTGAACCAAATCCAGCACCACAAGCCGAAGCCTCAAGTCCAGCTGAACCTGAAGCTCAAGCCACCAACGTTCAAGTTACCGAAGCCCAGCCAACTGACGCAGCCGCCAGCCAAGAGCCAATCAGCACCGAGCCGCAGCCAACACCAATCAAGCTTTTGGCCCACGCGCTTCGACTGATCAGCCAGAGCCTGGCAGACACCAACGATCCAGCGGCCATTTCAGGATTGACAAAATCTGCCGATCAGATGTTGTCCGCCATCCGCACCTTGGCCAATCTCGATCACTACTAATGTCGCAACAATATAAATGGGGGAATTCAAAATGCAAACAGAAAATGATATCGAATCACTGGCCAGCATCACACCAGTTAAGGTTCTCAGCCAAAGCATGAACAACGTTGCCAAAGCAATTGATGACGCTGCCGAAGATGGCAATAAGCAACAAGTCCTCAAGCTGGTTGATTCAGCTGAGTCACTACTCAAAGCCATTTCACAGCTGAATCAATAGCTGCTCGTATCGCAAGGGGGGGATCATATGATGGAAACTGATTCAGCGACCAATAACCATCCGGTACAGCAGCCAAAACAGCAGCATGACCCAGACCGTCATCCAGACGGCATCATGTCATTTCGGACGTCCGGCTTCAGTCAGCGGCTTCAGTCCTTTATGAATCAGCCGATGGATCCGGAGCTGGAACATCGCTTCGCCGCTGCCTTAATGGAAATGAGCTTTTACGCGCCGGTTCAATCCGGCCGCAGACACGCGTCAGCCAAACAACCGCGACCGGCATTTACCTTATCGGTTGCCGTTACGACTTACCTGGCTGATGGCTACAAGTACATTCCAGTCTTCACTGATTTGGCAAAAATGCAACGGTTCATGGCTGGATCACCCAACATGGATCCGTTCCGATCGTTTGAGTTCACCAGCAGTGAGCTGATGGAAGAAGCCGAACAGTACAATCTGAAAGGGATTCTGATCAATCCGGGAGAACAAAGCTTTCCGTTGACCCTAGAGTACTGGGATTACATTCACCAAGTCGCACCAGTCGTCGCCTCGCAGAACCAAGACGAAGACTTCAAGTACCAATTGATCAACCCGACGCCTACGAAGCTTGAGGAAACCTTGAGTCAGTCGCTTCGGCACATTCGCAAAGCCAAAGCGGCTTGGTTGATCAAGTTAAAGCCCAATAACGATAACAGTTATCAATACACAGTCCTGGTCGATTATCACGGCAAACCCAACGACTTTGAAGTGAAGGTGTCCCGCAAGCTCGCAATGGCCGCACACCGCTATCTGCCATATGGCGCCGACATCATCGTCGGTCGCCTGGAGGGGCGCTTAGGCGATGAGGTCAAACACAATGTCGACGCATTTTACAAACGGACTGGTTGGCTATCTTCATAAGTCATTGGGGGGTATTAAATGGAAAAATTTGGACACACTGTTCCAAGCAAACGACAAGCAACCAAGCATCAGACGCTGGTTGCCGTGTCGGTCGCACATGCCAAACAAAAGCCGACCGTTCGGATGACCGATCTGAAAACGACTTTTGAAGTGGATGGCATCGTGGACGTGGGGACCTTTCCCCGCATGAAACGAATTGAGAAATAACAATATTTTAAGGGGGTATCATTCATGAATAGATACAAATATAACTCACGCTTGTATCGTGACAGCTTGGAAAAGCAGGAACACTACAAGCTTTATAAGAAGGGCAAGCTGTGGTTGGTTGCCGGCATTTCTGTCTTCACTTCCGGCCTGACGTACAGCATGTTAAGCTCGCATCCGGTACACGCCGATACAACTGCAACTTACGATGACGCCAACACCCAATCGGTGAGTGACGTGACCGCGGCAACCGCAACAGCAACCCAACCACAAGCTGATGTTACCAGCACCAGCCAAAGTTCCGACAGTTCCACGACAACGGCAGCCAACAGTTCCAGCACCACAACCGGCACTGACCAAGCTGCAACCGCCAGCTCAACGCAATCAGCAGGTGCCACCAGCAGTTCAACGACAACACCTGCCGCATCTTCAAGCAGCGACACTCAGTCGAGCGATGCCAGTGCCTCAAGCGTTGGCCGAACTGCCACTTCTTCATCGAAGTCAACCAAGATTACCAACAAGACTTCTAACGATCTCAAGGTGAAGAAGACAACTGCTAAAAAAGTCACTAAATATACTAAAAAATCTGCTCAAAGCATCGTTGCCCAAGCCAACAAGCTCATGCAATCAACTCAAAAGCAGATTGATAAGGGAAACGCTGCCGCCAATGCCAAAGCTGACGACAATATCCCAACTGATGACGCCCTAACCGCAATCGGCACTCACCAAAAGGCCCAACAAGCCCAAGTCTTGAAGACGGTTAAAGCTGCCCAAAAGATTGCGGTGAAGAACAAGAAACAGGCCACCATGAAGCTCAATTCGGCCCTTGCAGTCGTTGCCAACATGCACGATGAATTGAACCAGGCAACTGCTCTGGTATCCGCAGACAAAAAAGGTGTCCAAGCCCACGTTGTCGCCAACGCCAAAGCAGCATACGACAAGGTAAGTATGCCCAGCGGCACCTCAGCCAAAGTCGATGCCTATGGCGACTTAATCGTCACGGCCAGCAACACAAAGACCTACAACAAAGTTCTTGCCAGTTTACATAAACAGGGGTTGACTGGGAGCTTTAGGCAGGTGGTGGATCCGGAGCAGTCTGCGAGTCTGACTTTGAGCTCAACAGGTGGTGTAGTTGATACAGACGGAAACCTCTCCGTTGATGAAACGAAGATCAATGCACAAAATGGTGCAATGATTACTGCTAACTTTAATATTTCGGGAAACAAGGGAGATACATTTTATATCACATGCAATGCGCCAATATACAGCTTGACCGATGGGGCGATTGCAAGTACAAAAACGAATGCGGATGGATCAACGACGATTACTTGGACCTTAGATCAGAATGATATCACAAAAAAAGAGACAATTGTCTACCGATTTGTTGGTCAAAGCCCCAACCCATATAATAATATCGCTAAATCTCCAGATTCTGGAAATTACTTTCCTGGAGGCACGAGTGAAGGCTGGGGAGGAGTAGTAGCTGACGGATTGGTTTTACCAATAAGTTATGGTGGTAAAAACATAGATCCTCAATATAGAAAAGTAACGTACAGCAACAAAAGAACTATTGATTCAGCCTATATTACATCACTATCTGGTAATACCATTAAAAAGGCTGGTCAGAATTATGTTTATACATTCAATTATTCAATGAATAATAACTTTAATAACTTGGGGGTCGCTACAGCCGTCATTGATTTGCCTACAAACTTTGTTTTTGATCCTGATGAGACTGAGTATGTTCAACGAAATAGTTATCGACGTGGTATTGATGCCAATACTTTCAAAATTTTACCCGGCAACAAACTGCAAATTACCACTGGTGGAACAAATGGAATCCTTGCATTTCCCTTCGATAACATCAACTTTGCTGGGCATTATACTGATGGAACAACAGGGACACAAACTTTTAAGTGGGAGAGCCTGACAACTGCATATATGCCAAATAGTGACGGCAAAGCTCCTGTAATTCCCACCAATGGTGCAGAAAGCCAATTTGCTTCCGTGGCATCCGACTTTAACTCTGGACATTCATACACCGTTCCAGATACAGAGTACACGGATACGTTGACTACGAC
>NZ_JAXGWW010000091.1:0-7887 GCF_040773105.1 Lentilactobacillus sp. | reverse complement strand
CCGACCCCGAGGCTAAGATTACTTATGATTCAAAGCTTCTTGACACTTTTACACAACAGCTCAAATTCAAGTTGACTGACTCCCAACAAAAAGTCGTTGGTGAAATTTTGGCGGACATGGCCCAACCCATTGAGATGAACCGGCTTCTTCAAGGTGATGTCGGAAGTGGCAAGACCGTGGTTGCCGCAATGGCAATTTTAGCCGCCATTAGTGGCCATAAACAGGCGGCTATTATGGCTCCTACCGAAATTTTAGCAGAGCAGCATGCCAACACATTTGCCAAGTTGTTTGCCGGTCTCAACGTTAATATTGCGTTATTGACTGGAGCGACTACCGGACTGGCAAGAAAAGCGATGCTCCCTAGGATTGCCGATGGCGAAGTGAACCTGATTGTGGGGACTCACGCGCTATTTCAAGACCAAGTTGACTACCACGACCTTGGATTGGCCGTTATCGACGAACAGCACCGTTTTGGCGTCAATCAGCGCCAGGCGCTGCGTTTAAAGGGCCACAGTACGAATATGCTGGCAATGACGGCCACGCCGATTCCGCGGACGTTAGCCATTACCATGTACGGCGACATGGACGTATCCGTCATCGATCAGATGCCACAGGGCAGAAAGCCGATTAAAACAACTTGGATTCCCTCGGCTAAGACCGATTCAGCGTTACGGTTTGTCAAAAAACAGCTGGATTTAGGCAATCAGATTTATGTGGTGACACCTTTGATTGAAGAGTCCGAAGCCGTTGATATGAAAAATGCCACGGCAATCTTTGAACGATTTAAAGCCATTTTTGAGCCCCAGTATGCCGTTGGTCTGCTCCATGGTCGAATGAGTGATCAGGAAAAAGACCAGGCCATGCAGGACTTTAAAAGCAACCAGTTTCAAGTCATGGTGGCAACCACGGTGATCGAAGTCGGCGTTGACGTCGCCAATGCCAATACGATGTTGATTTTTGATGCCGATCACTTTGGCCTGGCACAGTTGCATCAGCTTCGTGGCCGGGTTGGTCGAGGATCAACTCAGGCCTACTGTATTTTGATTGCCGACCCGAAAAATGAGATTGGCAAACAGCGAATGACGGCAGTTGCCAGCAGTACCGACGGCTTTTTCTTATCCCAAAAAGATTTGGAGTTGCGCGGCCAAGGCGATATCACCGGCAATAAACAATCAGGGATGCCCGATTTTAAAGTCGGCGATCCGGTCGGTGACCTGAACATTTTACAAGTCGCCAACCAGGAAGCCCAGAGCATCACGATTCACAAGAATTGGCAAAAAAAGCCAGAAAATGTACAATTAGCACAGTATTTAAAATATAATCAAACGATCACGACTGATTAAAAAATAGGAGTTAAACATGAAAATTGCAGTTGACGCTATGGGCGGCGATTATGCCCCAAAAGAAGTTGTTGAAGGAATTGAACTTGCTCGAGATGCTTATCCAGACGTTGAATTTCAGTTGTTTGGTCAAACCGACCAGATCAAAAAGTACTTAAAAAACGATGATCACATTCAAATTATGCAGGCCGATGAAGTCATCGAAATGGGTGACGAACCGGTAAAGGCCGTTCGCACCAAGAAGCAATCTAGCATTGTCTTGGCTGCGACCGCTGTTAAAGAGGGCACTGCCGATGCATTTTTCTCTGCCGGCAATACGGGTGCCATTCTGGCCGCTGGCTTGTTTATCGTTGGCCGGATTAAAGGAATTGACCGACCGGGCTTGACGACCACACTGCCGGTGATTGCTGAAAAGGACCAGGACAAATTTGTGATGATCGACGTTGGCGCCAATGCGGACACCAAAGTTTTAAACATTTATCAGTATGCTTTGATGGGTAAGTATTACGCCCAAAACGTCAACCAGGTGGAAAATCCCCGGATTGGTTTGCTCAATAATGGAACCGAGGCCGATAAAGGTGACATGAATCATCGCAAGGTCCATGATTTACTGGCAGCGGACAAGGATTTAAACTTTGTTGGTAACGTTGAATCTCGTGAACTCTTAAACGGTGTTGCTGACGTGGTTGTGACCGATGGTTTTACCGGCAATGCTGTTCTCAAGAGTATTGAAGGAACCGCTTTGTCAATGCTGAAGTTAATCAAATCAACCATTATGTCAGACGGAGCCAAAGCCAAATTCGGGGCGTTAATGCTCAAAGATGCCTTTCACAAAATTGGCGGTTCCATGGACTACTCACAATACGGCGGGGCAGTCTTGCTAGGGGTTAAGGCGCCGGTTGTTAAAACCCATGGCAGCAGTAAAGCCGATACGGTTAAGAACACCATTGGGCAAATTCGCCAGATCATTTCATCAAACATGATTCCCGATCTTGACCAATACGTGAGCGACCACGCCGAAGCGTTGAAGCAGATAAAAGAAAGTATCAAAAGCACTAAATAGTTGATATAATGGTAACTAGCAAATTAATTTTATGGAATAGGTGTTTATCAAATGGATAAAGATGCGATTTTTAACAAGATAGCCGACCTTGTGGCTGACGAATTTGATGTCGACCGCAGTAAAATTACCGGTGACTTAAATTTCAAGAACGATTTGGACGCAGATTCAATTGATTTTGTTGAATTTGTCCTGGACCTTGAAGACACGTTTAACGCAGAAATTTCAGATGAAGATGCTGAAAAATTAAACACAATTAACGAAGCAGTCGATTACGTCATGGCCCACCAATCGTAATCACCACGATGAATTGAAATTATTTCATTATTGATATAATTTCAATTTTTTACTGTTATTCAAGCATCATTTTGGAGGTATAAGGTTGATAAAGGGTTTAAATGAAATGTTAAAACAAGATTTTGACATTCATATGAATGATCAAGATCTACTCGATGAGGCGTTTACACAGGCTTCATACGTCAATGAACACCGCGGCGAAGGATTGAAGTTTTACGAACGCTTAGAGTTTTTGGGAGATGCGGTTTTGCAGCTCATTGTTTCCGATTATATCTTTAAACGCTATCCGAAAATGCCGCAGGGTCGATTGACTCGGTTAAGAGCAGCGATGGTTAACGAACAGAGTTTCAGTACATTTGCTCGAGAGTGTCATTTTAATCGTTATATTCGCTTGGGCAAGGGCGAAGAAAAAGCCGGTGCCAGGGATCGAGATTCGCTTCTCTGTGATATTTTCGAATCATTTGTTGGCGCTCTTTATTTAGATCAGGGGCAAGCTGAAGTAACCCGGTTCGTTCAAAAAGTAATTTTCCCGAAGCTTGATGAAGGGATGTTTGCGGAATTTTTTGACCATAAGACGGAATTACAAGAATTGGCTCAAGCAGACGGTCCGGTTGATATTGATTACGAACTAGTCGATGAATACGGACCGGATAACGACCGTTCGTTTAAGGTCAACGTGGCTATCGATGGGAAGCTTTATGGCGTTGGCATTGGCCACTCCAAAAAGGGTGCCGAACAAAAGGCTGCCCAACAAGCCTTGAACCACTTTAATACAGAAGGAGACAATCTAGTTTAGACTGGAGAATTCATGTGCAACTTAAATCCATTGAAATTGTAGGTTTTAAATCTTTCGCAGATAAGACCACCATTAAGTTTCCTGGTGGAATGACCGGAATTGTCGGCCCTAACGGGAGTGGTAAGAGTAATATTGCCGAATCGATTCGTTGGGTAATGGGGGAACAATCTGCTAAAAATCTCCGTGGATCGCGGATGCCGGACGTTATTTTTTCCGGCGCTGCTGATCGACGGTCTTTAAACATGGCCTCAGTGACCCTGATTCTTGATAATTCGGATCACTATATTAAAACGCCGTTTGATGAACTCAAATTATCCAGAAAATTATTTCGAAATGGCGACAGTGGCTATTATCTAAACGAAAAGCAGTGTCGTTTAAAAGACATTACCGATTTATTTATGGATACTGGAATTGGTCAGGGGTCGCTTTCAATCATCTCCCAGGGAAATGTTGAAGAGATTTTTAACAGCAAGCCTGAAGAGCGCCGTTCAATTATTGAAAATGTCGCCGGCGTTTATAAATATAAGCAGCATAAAACCACCGCCCAAAAAGAAATCGATGAAACGTCGGATAATCTGAACCGGGTAGAAGACATCATTCACGAACTCAAGGGTCGTTTGGCACCACTTGAAGAACAAAGCAGCCTGGCCACAGACTACTTGGATCAAAAGAAACGACTGGATCAATTGGAAAAACAACAGTTGATTTTATCCACTCAACAGGCTATGTCTGATGCCGGCCACTTTAAACAGGCGGTTTCCGAAAAGTCTGATTTGGTTAATAAACTTTACGCCCAGGTGACGGCCAACGAAAATTCACGCGATAAATTAAAAGCGACTTTGGCCGACAATAGAAGCCAAGTTGATCATTTAAACGATGAAATTTTGGCAATGACTGAAAAAATCCAGTCATTGAAAAGTCAGCACCAACTGTCAGATCAGGAAAAGAGTTTTAAAAATGCTGATTTGAAACGGATTTCTGAACAAATTAAACTCACTGATAAACAAATCGCCGATTATCAGGTCAAGTTAACTCAATCCGTGGATGCCGGCAAACGTATCAAAATTAAAATTGACAATAAAAATAAGCATTTCGCCGATCTTTCCGAACAAGAAAAACAAAATAGCGTTTCTGTAATTGAATCTGAAATTGATGACTTACGGAATCAATACGTCGATTTGTTGCAGCAAAAAACCGACATTAAGAATCAAATTACGTTAAAAAGTCACGATGATCAGCAGTTTACCGAACGTCTGAATGCGCAGCGTGAGCGAATTTCAAAGGCCGAACATGGCATAAAACAAGCCCAAGACGAGCTGATGGCAAAGCAGGCTGACCTCAAGGATACTCAGGCACAACTCGCTGAAATCGACAGCCAGCTGGCAGATTTGACGACCTTATTGACCACCCGTCAACAAGAAGTTGACAGTTCGCAGGCAAATTGGCTGGCAGCACTCAAGGTGGCCGAACAGGCGAAAGCCAAGGCCAACTCACTGAAAAGTCTCCACGATTCATATCGCGGCTTTTATCGTGGTGTCGCTAATTTACTGAAACACAAGAACGAATTAACCGGCATTATGGGCCCGGTATCTGACTATTTGGAAATTGATGACCGTTACGTCAAGGCGATCGAAACAGCATTGGGCGGCCAGGCTCAACACGTCATTTCAACTGATAATCGAGCTGCGTCAGCGGCAAT
This sequence comes from Lentilactobacillus sp., assembly GCF_040773105.1. NCBI lineage: Bacteria > Bacillati > Bacillota > Bacilli > Lactobacillales > Lactobacillaceae > Lentilactobacillus > Lentilactobacillus sp. The sequence goes on along the minus strand of NZ_JAXGWW010000091.1, from coordinate 2,695 downwards.
CAAATTTCTGACCAAGAACCGATTGGGAAGAGTGACCCTTTTGCCGGTTTCCACTATCCGCAGCCGTCATTTAAATAGCGGGATTGTCCGCTTGGCGGAAGAAGTAGCCGGATACATCGGTGTCGCCAGCGACCTGGTGAAAATGCCTGAGAATTTGACTCAGATTAAGGAATCTTTGTTGGGCACCACAATCATTGCCGATAATTTGGACAATGCGATTCAAATCAGCCGCAAGATTAGTCAAAAAACGCGCGTTGTAACTTTGGACGGTCAAGTGGTCAACGCCGGTGGTTCATTAACCGGTGGTGCCAATCGAAATGACAATCAAGGGGTTTTGGTTCAAAAAAACGAATTAGAATCACTTGAAAAGTCCACTGCTGAGATGGATCAAAAGCTTGCTGAAAAAGAAGCCGCTCTTAAAAAGGCGAAAGCTGAGTTAGCCAAAATATCAGCTTCACATGAGCGGGGTCAGCAAAAGCGGTTCGAATTTCATCAGCAAGTTCAAAGCTTGAAGAGTCAATGTGACAGTTTGCAGAATGCGGTCTCGACAAAACAACGTGAATTAAAGACGCTTGAACTGGCAATGAAAAATGCTGCTTCACAGAAGTCAACCAGTGATGAATCTCAGCTTAGTCAAAAACAGGCAGACATTGAACAAAAACTGCAGCAGACCAACAACCAGCTTGACGAAAAACGTGTTCAGCTGGCGAACGTGAAACAATCCGCCAAAACGTTTGCCACCCAAAAGCAGGCGCTTCACGAAGAAATTGTGGTTGAGCAGCAAAAATTACGTCAACTGCAAGTCGACCAAGCTGCCCTCAACAAACAAGTTTCGAACCACCAGACCGATAAAGCCGGCTTGTTGAAGCAACAACATCAACTTCAAGAAGAACTGAGCAAGCAAGTCGATTCCGGCAGCCTGAACGCTGAAATTAAACAATCAAGTCAAAAACAAACTGCTTTAAATCAGCAGCTTCAACAATTTAAAAGCAAGGTTGAAGCCGGTTCAACTGCCGTGGATCAATTAAACCAGACGATTCAAGATGAGCAAATCAATTTAAATAATGCCAAATACGAACTCAAAGCCGCCCAACAAAAATTGGCTAAGAATCAACAGAATTTAGATGCCAATCTGGCCAGCTTACAGGAACAGTACCAAATTCAAGTTCAGGATTTGAATAATCCGGACTGGAATTGGGATCCACAACAACTTGCCGGACAAATAAAGATGCTGCGGACGGGAATTAATGAAATCGGTCCGGTTAACGTTGGCGCCATTCAGGAGTTTAAGGCCGTTTCACAACGCTATGATTTCTTGATGAAACAAAAGCAGGATCTGCTGGATGCCAAGGATCATTTAATGGCAACCATGCAGGACATGGATTCAACCATTTCCACCCGCTTTAAGGATGCCTTTGACAAGGTTGGTCGTGCGTTTGGTCAGGTTTTTGTCGACATGTTTGGCGGCGGTGAGGCCAAGTTGGTCTTAACCGACCCTAATGATCTGCTTAATACAGGAATTGAAATTATGGTTAAGCCGCCTGGAAAGAATTATCGTAATTTGAACCTGTTGTCAGGTGGGGAAAAGGCATTGACAGCCATCACGCTGTTATTTGCGATCATCAAGGTGCGGCCGGTCCCATTCTGTATTTTGGATGAAGCCGAAGCGGCACTGGATCCGTTTAACGCCGACCGATTTGCCAAGTACCTCAAGCGGTTTGGTGATGAAACCCAGTTCGTTGTGATTACCCATCGAAAAGAAACCATGATTTACGCCGATCAGCTATATGGGGTTACCATGCAGGAGTCTGGTGTTTCAAAAGTCGTAACCGTTAATTTGGATAATTTAAAAACAGAGGTGAGTTAATTGGGTCTTTTTGATATATTTAAACGTCGTTCCAAGAAAAATGAAGAAGAAATCAAAAAAACAGCCGAACCAGCTGAGTCAAAGCAGGATCAAGACAATGCATCAACGACTCAAGAAAATCAGTCAACAACTGATGAGCCATCAAAGCAAGCAGATGCGGACCAAGGTTCAACGACCACTGATGTCGACCAAACTCAATCCGAAACACCAGCCGAACCGACTGAGCCTAAAGAATCACAAGCTGAAGAACCCGTGCAACAGCAGCCGAGTGAGCCAGAAACGCCTGATGATTCCAAGCAAGCACCACAGTCTGTTGAAAAGGCTGAACCAAAGATAGCCAACCATGAGTCTGAGGATGAATCGCTAACAGAGAAAGCCCCGGAAGAATCCACGGGCGCTGAGCCTGAGGACAAATCCGTCCCGGATGCTGTCGAAGAAAAGCCAGAATCAACTACGCGGCAGTATGAAAAGGGTCTGGAAAAGTCCCGTTCGTCATTTGGCGCCAAATTAAATGCCTTGTTGGCTAATTTTCGACATGTCGATGAATCATTTTTTGATGATCTGGAAGATATGCTGATTGAATCAGACGTTGGCTTTGAAACATCTATGAGAATCGCTGATGAATTACGTGATGAGGTTAAGTTTCAAAACGCCAAGAAACCCAAAGATGTTCAAAACGTGATTGTTGAAAAGCTGATTGATTTATACGATAAGGCCGGTAACGGCGAAAACGCCGAGATTAACATGGCCAAAAGCGGCCCAACCGTTATTTTATTTGTTGGTGTCAACGGCGTCGGTAAAACGACAACCATTGGTAAAATGGCCAAT
>NZ_JAXGWW010000090.1:0-7942 GCF_040773105.1 Lentilactobacillus sp. | reverse complement strand
TAGGTCCAATTGGCTTGACATTAGCGGTTAACCCGATTGCCGACTTTGAAGGATTTATTATCATGGTTTACACGATGTTTGTTCAACCAATCTTGTACTGGGGATTAGGTGGCATCTTCATTCCTGCCACACTGTTCTTCTTCCAAGGTTCGTTCACAAACTGGTTGAATCCACTTGGTAATTTGTTCCAGAACATCACAAATTACGCTTACCTGGCGCTTCCATTACTTGCAGTCCTCGGATTGGGAACTATGGATCTGTTTAGATTAAACGTCAATGTGATCAGCTTGATTCCAGGTGTCGGATTATTAGCCGGCCTTGCATTGTTCAACGCAAAGTGGTTATTAATCGGATTGATTGGATTGTACGTTCTCAACGCCATTCCATCCGTCCTTGCCTTGGCATTCATTGCCTTTATCGTGGTCGGAATTGGGGCAATCGTCATCATTCTTCAAGAAGTTTTGAATTTGGGAATTAACGTTCCTTCATTCTTAAGCTACTGGGTTCTCTTACCAATGGCCGCCTTCCTTGGAGTTGGCATTACTCTGATCACATTACCATTGATGCTGATAGGTGACTTGGTTGCAACCCTAATTGCGTTACCTGGAATTGTCGGAAGCCTACGCTTTGCATTAATTGCTGGATTTATCGCAAATCCATTGGCCGCTGTTTTAGCCGCAGTTATCTTTGCCGTATTGGGTGTTGCTTCCATTCCGGCCTTCCTTGCGGGAACCTTTATGATTGCCCAAAGTTGGTTGGGATCCGTCTTCCCAATTGAATTGTTTATTTACTACCTGATTATGGAAAATCCAATTTGGGGTATGGCAAATTGGATTGGCCTGATTCCAATCATTGGCTGGATTGTCGCCTTAATTGTTGACATTCTTTGGATGATTGTTGGAACTTGGGTTCCGGGAATGTTTGCCGTATTGAACTACGCGATCTTTATCATGACCGCCGTTCCTCTGACATTCTCAACGGTAATTGGCTTATCGATGCTCTTATCACTTGGTCTTCCAGGCTTAATCCTGATTCCGCTCGGAATTTTGATTAACTTGCTGCCAATTGGCTTGGTCGCATTACCAATTGCTTTGCCTGCACTGTTAATTTCAGGCGTCATTAATCCATTACTAGGTTTGATTAAAAACGTTGCTGGATTCCTTACTGGCGCGGTTACCACTTTATTCGAGAAGCTCTTTGGTAACAACTTGCTCAACAGTTTGCTCAGAACCATTTTGAACATCATTGTTATCCTTCCCAAGGGCTTGATCGGTGGTTTGTTAACCCTGCCAGCTTGGTTGATGCAACAAGCTTTGAAGCTCAATGACTTTATTAATAAAGCGTTAGCTGGATTATGGTCATTAGTTTCAAACGTAATCACGGGATTGTTATTCTCAATTCCGGAAACGATCTTCAGTTCACTAGGCCGTTTGATTATTTCTCCAATTACCACGATTTTCAATCTCATCGGATTTGGGATTCTTGGATTGTTAAATCTATTGAATCCATTGACAAGTCTGATTCTTCCGCTTATCGGAGCAGGCCTTGTTGGCTTGATGCTCACTGTCGGCCAGATTGCCAAGTTTATTGGTAACATCGTTAAAGCTGTTCTGAGCTTGATGAATCTAATCATTCCAGCATTGAATGTTTTGAGACGGATCGGGGTTGTTCAACAAGCATTTGCACTGCTTCAAAATACTTTTGGGTTCTTAAATGATCTCAATCCATTGAAGCTGTTAGGTGACTTGATTAAGAATGTGGTCTTACCACTGATTATCTTTGCCACCTTGGCAAGTGTTGCTCAAACCATTGTTCGTCTGCTCGGGATGCCTTTGATTGGGATGATGATCCCAGTCATCGCAACGGTGATCGGTTCAATCATCTCACTATTGCTGAGCCCACTTACTTTACTTGCATTGCCATTAATCGCTGGAGTCGCAATGCTGATTCCACTGATCATGGCGCACATGAAGTCATTGGCTCAAGTAATTCCTGATTTGATTAACCTAATCGGTCAGTTGTTGATCAACGGAACCCTTGATTTGACGAAATTACTTCTCTTACCGTTGGCATTATTCACTTGGCCGTTAATCGGATTGGTTAACGTCTTGAAGAATGTCTTGAATGGTCAGCATCCATTGCTGAACGTGTTTGAGAAGATGGGCAATGTCTTAAAGGATCTCTTAGGTCCGTTATCTGCATTTGTCCTTGATGGTCTTAAGACCCTTGCTGAAGGATTATCAGCAGGGATGTCACTGTTTAAGATGTTTGGTTCACTGCTGTTGCCAATCTTCCCACTTAACTGGTTACTCGCATTGAATCAAGTTCCTAAGCTGTTTGCTTCATTGATTAATAGCTTCAAAGGTCTTGGAAACATTGCCGGAGACATCATGAACGACTTCGGCCGTTTGGCTCTTGGCATCGCAGCTGGTTTGCTTGGCGGCTTGTTAATGCCACTAGTCCTCATTGGTCTTTTAACCAAGGGACTGACAGATTTGGCACATAACTTGTTTAAGACAGGCTTATCAGGATTGTTCCAAGGTCTCAAAGACTTGTTTAATAACGGAATCAAGTCGTTGTTCGCTGTCATTCCTAACTTATTTAAGGCCTTCTTAAATGGTTTGGGTGGATTCGTTAAGTTAGCCGTTCTTGGCTTACCTGATATTGTCAACCCACTCGGTGGTCTGTTCAGAGGCGCAATGTTGCTTGGTGGATTGATTCCTGCCGGCCTGGCACTGCTTGGCCTGCCGTATAGTTTGTTCATCAAACCCGTTCTTGATCTCGTCATCAACAACCTTGTACCAATTGCTGTCTTCTTTGGATTGGGACTTCTCAATACCTTATTGAATCCATTGACTCTTATTGTTGGATTCGTGAAGTCAGTTATTGATACAATCAAAGCTCAAAATAAACTGAATGGCATATTGAAAAATATTGTCAACGCAGTTAATACCGTCTTTAAGGGATTACAAACCATCTGGGGGATTGGCCTTGCATTAGGGTCATTCGTATTCCACCTGATTTCTGGGGCGACAACATTGATTACCCACTTGATCACAAGCCTGGTTGGTAAATTGTTGCTCAACATAGCCGGTTTATTATTCATCATAAACGGCAGCAATCCACTTAAAGCCATTGGATCGTTTGTTTCCAACATCAAGAAGATGTGGAATGCAGGTCAAGTCGTTCCCAAGGTTCTCAAAGGAATCGTTCAGGGATTGATGAAGATCGGCTCAACATTTACTTTCTTCATTCGCGGAATCAAACACTTGGGCGATCTGCTGACAGGGTTTGCCATTGTTCCTGGAGCACTTGGTGTTCTTGGATTCTTACGACAAGTTAACCAGCAAGTCGTCGTCGGCCCATTCAATTGGCTGATGAATCAACTCGTTTTGCCGCTGATTGCCAGTGGTCTCACCGGCTTAGGCTTAACGCTTATTTCTCCATTGTTCTTCTTACCAACCTTGTTGTTGTCATTGCCTGGTAACAGACTGGGTCGCTTAATTCTTGCGGTTCCATTGGCATTGTTAGGCAACAGTTTCGTTCAATGGCTGCCCGCGATTATTCTGTCCGGTCTTGGTAACTTGTTAAATGGCGGTCGATCATTCTTACAAAATCTGTTTAAGACAGTTGCCTTATCCGGATTGGCGACATTGATTACCCGTGGTTTGACAAAAGGATTAGGTAAGTTACTCACGTTTGGCTTGATTTTGCCTTTGATGTTATTTGGAATCAAACCGCTTCAATTCGTTAAATTACTGGTCAAGAACGGTTTGTTCTTCAAGGTGTTTGATACGGTTGTTCCATTGATCATCGGCGGCCTCCTTCAAGCAATCATGACAGTGAACGGGATTAAGAAATTTGTTGGGAATGCGATTAAAGGCATTCAAAACACGTTGACTAATCTGATGATGTTTGCTGTTACTGCACCAATTTGGTTCGTTACGAACGGGCTTAATCAACTTGGTCAGCAGATTTTCAAGACATTTGGAAATGTTGCCAACTTCTTCATTAAGCTCATCACATCCCCACTTCAAGTACTTTCGTTCAAAGGAGTTCCAGAGTTGATTGGCAACGTGATTGCCGGTTTGGGTAAAGTTATCACTTATCCACTCGAAATTTTCAATGCCGTCATCCTTGGTCTTCCTGGATTCCTCTTGGGTCGCTTGTTGACTCATGTGGTTGACCTCGTTAGTTTCTTGAAAGTGATTCCAGGAATCATTTCTGGAATTGGATCCGTATTATTTGCACCAATCACCACGTTATTCAACGTGGGCAAGAACATCGTTTCTGGATTATTGAACCTGATTTTCAAAGGTGTTCTTGATGGCCTCAACACAAGCTTGGTCGGCGTTGTAAATGCCATTGAGTCCGCAATTTCAACTGTGGCCGATTCACTAAAGAGTGGCCTTTCACAGTTGATAAAGAACTTGATGAACATGACGTTGTTCGGTGCCGAAATGGTCGGCTTATCGTTATTATCACGATTGATTCCAACCATCAAAGTTCCAGCTTGGCTTGATAATTTGTTGAAGACAGTTGGTCAAATTGCACAAACAATTCTCGTACTCAACACAGGATTATTAATCGGCTACAGTCTGATGAAGAATGCTACCCAATCATTGATGAAGGGCTTTATTCTTCCGCTGATCGGCTTCGGTGTGTTACCACTTATCGGAGCTGGCTTGATTGCTAATGGCATTAAGCAGCTTGGAAATACGCTCAAGAACTTCTTATCACCACTGATTGGTGGCTTGTTGGGAAGCCTTCTGGGCAATCTGTTGAACGGGAACAAGAATCATAACATTAACATCAATATTAACTTCAATGGCTTGCCACTGTTGTTAGCATTGATTCCTCTCATGAGTACTTTAGCCGTAATCGGAAATGGCGCAAACTCGCTGATTAAGTCGCTTGCTTCAATCTTGCCAGGATTGATTCAAACCCTAGTTGGTCGAAATAAGACGGTTATACTGCCAATCATTATCCCAATTATCGTTCCGTTGATATTGCCGATCTTGTTGGTACCGGTCTTGTTAGCTGCCTTGCTTCCGTTACTGTTACCAATTGTATTGACAGTGTTGTTACCAGTCATACTGCCAATCATCATTTCCACACTGGTTGTATTGCCGCTCGTTGTCCTTGGATTGCCAGTCCTTGTCGCAATGGTCCCATTACTCCCAGTTGTTATCAGTATTCCAGTTGTCCTTCCAGCACTTTTGCCAATTATCCTTCCGATCGTTGGTCTGGGTGCCCAAAATGGATTCGGTTCATCATTGTTTGGTGGTACCACGAATAATGGATTCATTAACTTACCGACACTTGGAGGCTCATCGGTTAGCGCCGATGGCACTTCCTCATTGCCGAGTTTGCCAAATGCTTCCAATAATTCAAATAACGGAGGAACTAGCCAAGTCCCTTCAACAGGTAATCATGTTGGAGGGAACAGCCAATTCCCTGCAACACCATCAACCAATCATGGAAAGTCGAATAAAGTCAGCGAAAATACAAATAATGAAAATGGTAACCGTAATCGAAACGCCGAAACAAATTCGTCACAGATGAATGGATTATCAGGGATGACGACGCCAAAATCAGCCTTGGTTCCTGACTCAGTGACGGGTAAAGATGGTTTAAAGGCTCAACAGAAGTTACCTCAAACAAATGAGAATATCGGAAATCAAGTTCTGATCGCAGTTTTAGGATTACTCCTAATGTTGCTTGATGTTCTTGGTTACGTCTGGATTTCTCATCGTCGTAAGTTTTCAGTAGATTAGTTCTAAATTAATTAGAAGGGGAACTTACGTCGTAATCTTCAGGTTGGCAACCACCGGTTTTTCCGGGGGCTGCTTTCCTGTATCTAATATTATTAGTCAATGTAGGTTATAATAACCATAGACGAATAACAATTAGGGGTTATGTTCGGGGTTTCTTACAGGGGGAACGAATATGTTTCAAAACATTTCAATGAAACAAACAATCTTTCGCGCGTTTATTGCCGTGATGGAAAATAAAGTGATGACAAGTCAAGCCGCAACCCGGTTGTCGGATGGCCGCGAACTACTCAAATTAGTGAGTGTGACCGAAGTGACCAAGGCCGCTCATATTAACCGCCGGACGTTTTACACGTATTTTCATGACGTGTATGACTTGTTTGACCAGCTGGAAGATAAGTACACCAAGGAGTTAAACCAATTTTCCCAAGGTTGGGAAAATCAGGATGATCCGATGGAAGCAATTATCCAATCTGTTGGCCAAGCGGTTGATTATATGAGTCACAATAGTCGAGGTATTAAGCTGGTATCGACCGTTGACACCATGTTATTTACTCGAATGATTCAAGAAGATGTCAAGCAGGCAATTTCATTTGTCGGTGGGCTGTTTAACCGAGGTCGACTCGGAAATGATCCGACCAGGGATCGCCAATGGGATTTGAATTACACGATTATTTTCCTATCCAGCGGTTTTGCCTGGGTGTGCTACGATTGGCTTCAACACCCCGATGAATTCCCGAAAGAAAAGCTCAAGGAACTCATCAGCTCGACATTTATGGGAGCCTACAAGCTGATTCAAAGCGATGAGTTACTGAACTCTGCTCAGCTGCAGGAAATCTTCCAAAAACAATCTGCAGAAATTAAATGCGACCAGTCTGCTGCACAGTAGGCGGGATTGCGACGTTTTTTCAAAAGGTCCGAGCATTTTGCCCGGGCCTTTTTGAGTTGGAGAAAATCAATGTGTTTGGTCAACTTTTACCCACTTTTTACAAATCCTTTGCGGCTAATTTACATCCCGAAAGTACACTAAAGATGAATCAGGAGTGGTTATCAGGGACTATCTAAAGGATGGTGTGAATATGTCAACAATGTTGTACGAAATCAAGCATACTCCCAAGTTGGGCTGGGAGATATCATTTGTGGTTTTGCTGATACTTGTTGTTCTGATAGGCATTTCATAGAAATTGTTTCATTTTGGGAGGATTAAGCATGGGAAGCAGACATAGCAGCACAATTTTGAAAACGGTTCTGAAAAGCGCCTTTCTTTTGACGTTAACCGGAACCGCCGTTTTAGGTTCACAGAATGCCGATGTGAAGGTAAACGCAAAGAGTGATTCAAGTCTATCCAGTGAATTGAATCCGGTACCGGCATCGTACGGGTATTTCGTTGATCACTATCAGGAAAACGTGAAGACCAATTCGACTCCGGATACAAATCCGGCAATTGCGTTGTTCAACAATACGTTTTTGACATACTGGAATCCAACGACCAGCACAAAAACCAACGCATCATTGTTACAAGAGAATTTGGATAAATCGATTCAAATTTCAAATGGTGCATCGCAGGCTGAAATCGATCGTTCATATTTAACGGACCGTCGCGACCTTCGATATAACCTCATCAGTGGCTTTGGTCAATACGCACCTGCATTTATTAAGGACACAAATGCGCAGACGGATTTTAATGCCGTACCTAACGCGCCACTGCCTGCAGGTTCTCCCTACAGCTCCATGAAGTGGGCCGACGAGAACGCCACCTTGGGTTCTGCAGTCAAGCTGGTGGACATTGCTGAAGATTCAACTTGGTCTGGAACCGGGACACCAAAAGCTTACATCAAATTCACCCGTCCTTATCGTCAAAGTGATCAAGTCAAAGTGAATCCCTACTTGAAAAACGTTATGGCTTCAGCCGCTGCTAATGATTACGATTTCCCAAGCGGTCACACCACGGCAGCATTTGAGACAGGTGAAACCTTAGCTTACTTATTCCCAGAAAGATACCAGCAATTGATTACCCGTTCATCGGAAGTCGGTTACGACCGAGTATTGGCAGGCCGTCATTCACCGCTTGCCGTTATGGGCGGTCGGGTGATTGGGACTGCAATGACAGCGGCCACTTTGAACGACCCCGACAACAAACAATTAATGAGTGAAGCATACCAGGATAC
>NZ_JAXGWW010000089.1:0-7995 GCF_040773105.1 Lentilactobacillus sp. | reverse complement strand
TTCTCAATAAATTGGTTATTTAAAAACCCAAAGCGTTTCGGATTTCCAATTAATTTTGAGAATGCGTACGGTTCTTTTTCTTGAAGCAAGATAATTTGAATTAGGTAGTTACGAAGCACCCACGGCTCTTCTCTACGACAATTTTTTAAGTTCAACACGTCTTGAATATGCTCAGGGGTCGTTTTGAGGTCAATGGCCGCCATTTTCAGGGTAATTCCTGAAAGGTCAAAGTTTCCTTGCAACTCGTCTTTGACGGCAGCGGCCTCATCACTGGTTAGAACCATTCTGTCACTTCCTCGTCACTTGAAATTAGTAAGCATTAAAAAAACACTTATGTAGCATGCTAACACAATCGAGTTTGACGCACAAATGAAAGCTCAAGTTTGCTATAATAGATGTTGCTTTCCCAAAAGACATTTTTCACGAAAAGCAGGCTCAAATCTACTTGGAACATGTTACTATATAGTCATTGAACATTTGGGACAACGTTCAAGTTTCAAAGGAGTTCATCAAGATCAAACAGCTTTTTCAAATATTCATGGGCCAACGTTTTATCAGCAACTTGGTGTTTCAAAAAAATCCACTTTAAGACTAAAATCACCGTTTCACTGCAGTGGTCGGCTACCAGCTCCACCGGCAAACCAAGTTTGGAGTAATCAATGGATGTCGTGAATATCTCCTGCATTTTATTTTTAAAGTAATTGATGAAGCTGTTGCCAAGCTGTCCAGAAAAGTCGTTGTATTGCAAAATGTTATTCAACAACTGCTCGTGGCTCTTGAAGACGTCATACAAACGATCAAAATAAATAATCAATGACTTGTTTGAGACAGCCTCAGGGGCTTGATCAACTTGAATTTCTTGAGCAATTACGTACCAGCAGTAGTTCAATAGGTCATATTTATCATCAAAATAGTTATAAAAAGTGGCGCGGGGAAAGTTACTAATCTCGCAAATTTCGTTAACGCTGATCTTTTCAAAGGACTTTTCTGAAAGTAATTTCAGCATCGTTCCACAAAACGCTGTTAACGTCCGTTGTGCACCACGAGTTGGTTTTTTAGATAAATCATATTTCATTATTATTTCCTCAACGTTTTTGCATTTATGCTCATTTGTCTAATTTTAAACGAACGCAACAAATTGTCCCTTGCGCCATATTTATGCCGAGTTTATCATCTTATATTAGTTTGTACAAGTGTCTAAATTTAAGCAAGCGTCGCAGCTTGATCATCAGAACATGAAAGGAAGAAATTTAATGCAGAAGTTCAAAGAAAAGCATATGCTATCACTCATCATCTGGGTCGGGCTGGTTATTGTGGCACTTTTTGCGTTGCCAAATATCCCCCAGCTTGTTCGTGACAAAGGATCTGTGCAGATCCCGTCATCGCTTCAAAGCCAGGTTGCCAATAAGATTCAAAAGAAATATGAGGGCGGAAAAAACGTCAGAACATTGATTGCGGTGTTTAATAATAAGCACGGTCAAATTTCTGACCAACAGTCGCTCCAGATTCAAGACGCAACCAATGCGATCAAGAATGATCCGGAATTACATATTGTTTCGGTAACTGCACCGAGTGATAATGCTGCCTCTAAGCAGCAGCTGCAGTCAAAAGACAATACCACCCAGATGGTGATGATCACCCTTCCAAGTAAATATAAGGTCCGTGGCCAAACCGACAAGATCTTGAGCAAGATTAAGACGTCAGGTCTGCGAACGTATGTGACTGGAACGGACATTCTCAATGATGACTTTTCAACGGTAACGGAAGAAGGACTGAAGAAGACTGAAATCATTGCCGCCATTTTTATTTTCATTGTGTTAATTATCGTCTTCCGATCATTTTTAATTCCAGTCATTTCCCTGCTAACCGTCGGGGTTTCCTTCCTAGTCTCGTTAAGCTTGGTCACCAACTTGGCTGAGCGGATGAATTTCCCAATTTCCAACTTTACCCAGATCTTTTTGGTTGTGGTCCTATTCGGGATTGGAACTGATTACAATATTCTGCTGTACGACAGATTTAAAGAAGAGATTAAAAATGGTGCGGCAGCAACAGCCGCGGCCAAAGCGGCCCAACGTCATGCCGGTCGAACCATTCTTTACAGTGGATCATCTGTTTTGATCGGATTTGCTGCGCTGGGGCTCGCCAAATTCTCGTTTTATCGTTCCGGTGTTGCAGTGGCCGTCGGCGTTGCTATTTTACTGCTGGTTTTATTGACCTTAAACATGTTCTTCATGTCAACACTTGGCAGCAAACTGTTTTGGCCAAGTAAGGATTTGTCAGCCCACGATCGCAGCTTCTTGTGGAATTTCTTATCCAAATTTACCCTTTCACACACCTTTATTATGGTGGGAATCTTAGTTTTAGCCGCCTTGCCACTTTTGTTTGTCGGCAACCAGAAGCTCAACTTTAATAACGCTGACGAATTACCAAACAGCATTCAGTCAAAAGCCGGCTACAACGTGATCCAGGATCACTATCCAGCTGGAATGTCCGGCCCAACCACCGTCTACATTCAAAATAAAAAACCTTTGAATACCCAGGAACACCTGGCAGAGATCGATCAATTAACCGGTTATCTCAACTCTGAACCGGGCGTTAAAAGCGTTGCGTCAGTCACTCGCCCAGGCGGCACCAAGATCAGCCAGCTTTATTTAAGAAGTCAGTTAAAGAGTTTAACGGATGGGTTAAACCAGACCAGTAAAGGTATCAAGAAGGTTCAAAAAGGACTCAAGAGTGCGAATGAAAAGCTCGCCAACTCCGGCACATCCGAAAGTATTGCCCAAGTTCAGCAGCTGGCCGATGGTGCCAGCAAGCTTGAATCGGGCGCCCAACAACTCAGTCAGGGCGTCGCAACGTATACTTCCGGCGTCAGCAGTTTAGCCAGCGGCTCACAACAATTGAGTTCAAGTACGTCTAATCTTCAATCAGGTGTTGGTCGTTTAGCCAGTGGTAGTCAGCGACTCAATACCGGTATTTCACAACTGCGCAGCCAAACAGCTCGTATGAAAGCCCTTCGCAGTCGAATGAGCGCTTTATCATCTGGCTCAAGACAATTATCTTCCGGATTAGGTCGACTCAATTCACAGGTTTCACCATTCTCAAGTGGTTTAAGCCGAATTAGCAGCGGTGCCAGCCGTTTGAATGCCAACAGCGCATCTTTGGTATCTGGTGCCAAAAGTGTCGCAAGCGGCAGCTCAACGGTCAATACCGGAGTCCAGACTTTAAATAGTAAGATGAAAGAATTACAAAGTCAGATGCAGGAATTACAAACCGGCTTAACATCCGCTAACGGCGGCTTGGATCAAGTTAACAACGGAACCGATACTGTTAACAAGTACCTCAAAGAAATGCAGAAATCTTACCTTGGTAATACTTTCTACATGCCTGCCGAAAGTATCAAGAGTGCCTCATTTACCCCATCTCTTGACGCCTTCATGTCCAAAGACCGTAAGATCACGAAGATCACCGTTATTTTGAACAGTGATCCTAGTACCACGGAATCAGCTAACCGGATTAGAACGATTACCCGGGATGTTCAGGCCAAAATGAAAAACACCAGCTTGAGCAATGCTAAGGTTGCCGTTGGCGGTCAAAGCTCACAAACAGCTGACCTTCAAAAAACCGCCAATGGTGACTTCTTCAGAACCGTTGTCATCATGCTGGTCGGGATTGGTTTGGCCCTGATGGTGGTTACCCGATCACTGGTCCAAGCAATCACGATTATCGGAACACTTTCAATCACCTATTTGGGATCACTTCAGATTACCAAGTGGTTGTCCGGGTATCTGCTATTCCAAAACATGTTAACTTGGAACACACCATTCTTCAGCTTCATCATGCTGGTTGCCCTCGGAGTGGACTACAGTATTTTCCTAATGATGCGGTATCGGGGTGATGCGGGCGCCATCCCTGACGTTCGTCGTCGAATCCTTAATTCCGCCACAATCATCGGAACGGTCGTTATTTCAGCCGCTATTATCTTGGGTGGGACATTTGCTGCGTTGATTCCGTCAAATGTCTTGACGTTGATTCAAGTGGCAATGACCGTTATCGTTGGTTTAATCATTCTGGTATTGACGTTACCAATTATCATGTCAGCAATGGTTAAGTGGACCTACCCATACGTCAATGATAAGATGTATCAAAAGTCCGTTGCGGAAAAAGAAAAAGCGCACCCAACCAGACGCGCCAAAAATCAAGATAATGAATAATGCTTTCTGTAAAAGGCCTTCTAAGATTAGGGGCCTTTTTTGGTACATTTATTGCGTTAGATTTGACAAATCCCCTAAACGTACGCTATAGTTTTTGAGTATCATCTAAAGAAATTACCCACCAGCCGAATTTAATGGCTGGCGTATCGATTAGGAGAATTTGATGACTAGATTGTTAAAGATCGCAACTGTTGCAGCAGCAAGTTTGCTTATGATACTGATGTTTCGTAGCCAACCTGCAAAGGCTGCGGACACTTATTATCAGGTCGCCAGCATTCATAAGACAACCTCGACCAGTTGGCGTGGCAATTGGTATTCCTACGTTAATGGCAGGTTTTGCCTAACCCAAATCAATCAATATTCAGTCACTCAGAAATACAAGGGTAAAAAGCACACTCTCTACAAATCAAGTTGGAAAGGTTATCGCAAATTAGCTGTCGGCAAAATCATTGGAACCAATCGCTATACATTTAATGCCTATGCCAAAAAAGCCTATCAAAGTGACCACGGCTGGGGAATCGCCCACCGAAAAGTTGAGGGCCAAAAGATCACCGTTCTTCGAGATTATTCTGGCGGTGGGTCCTACGTTGACTTATTCAGGTCACCTGTTTATCGTTCTTACGGCAGTAATTAAAGGAGTCTACCATGACAAAGAATCGAATCGTTAATGCATTGTCTTACCTGTCAATTATGTTTGCCCCGTTCATCTTCCCCTTTATCGTTTGGATCGTGACCGATCACAATCAGGACATGCATGACACAGCTAGAAGAGCCTTTACGCTGCACCTGATTCCAGTTATCCTAACGATTTTAACGCTGCTCGTGGTTGGGATTATGGGAATGGTTTCTCGGCAAGCAGCCTACACTGGTTTCTTATTTGTCGCCCTGATCGCACTGGTGGTTTTAGTGGATCTGGGGATGTTTATCTATAATCTATACATGGGCATCCGAATTCTTGTGGAAGATTAATTTTATCCGTGCAAAAGAGGCCGGAACAAAACGAAACGTTTTGGTCCGACCTCTTTTGATTGCCGTCATTTAATTTTGAGAATAAATATCCATGCCGCTTTGCGTATCGCATACAAAATAATGTCTTGGCGTTCTAACTATCACCCACAGGAGATAGAAGTCGCCAACGCATCCGGCACTGTGTAGTGCCCCAATAATCACGAAAAATCCTGGGTTAATTATTCCGGCATAAAACAAGCCCATTAAGATTAACGTAATCAGAATAAACGGGCTGGCCCCGATCCACGCAAATTGTCGTTTTGTATATAATGACTTGGGGCTGGTGACAAAAAGCAGGCCATTTTTGAACCCAAACTTAATTTTCCCGTTTGGTTTAAAAATCTTGTAGAACAGTCCGTGAATCACCTCGTGGAGCGTAATCATCACCAAAATCGCAACTAACAACCACGCTAAGTCCGTTTCGTTAAGGCTAAAGGTAAATGAACCGGCCATCATCCCAAACAGCCACAAGAAACCAAGAAAAGCAATCACGGCCAGAACGTTTAATCCAAAGATCAAGTTTCGGTTGTTCATCAAATCAATTCGTTTGTATAAATGCAAATTGGACCACCCCGTTTTGAATTGTTAGGTCAATCATATCACACCACCACTAAAAATCCTGAGCAGTTAAAACCGCTCAGGATTCATGATGTTTAGTAATAAATAAACACTGGTTCAAGTGTATGAGTGTACTTCCATACCTTAGGCATTTGTGACGGTGGATTATTCAAACACCCGTGTGAATGGTACTGGGAACGTGCACTTGGATTTCCATAAACCGATGCCGGTTGCCATGGCGAGTCGTGCAGGCCAACCCCCGAGTTGGTCAATGGCTCCCAGTAGCTGACTGGTGAAGCGTACTTCGAACCGTCACTATTTTTCCCACGAAGGGTCGCGTGACGCTGCTTGTACATAATATAAAATGCACCTTGTGGGGTCCGATTACCGCCCGACAACGTTCCAGACATAATTGGAATGTTTGCCTTAAGCTTGCCGTCCTTATAAACGTATTCATGAAGATTCAACAAATCAATTGCCACGTACGTCTTACCGGAACCCTTAATACCATACCCGGTCCCAACTGCGTAATGTTTCAAATTCATCGTCACTGAATGTGACCGCTGCATATTCTTCAAAATATTCTTGGTTAATGCTTTTTGATTAACCTGCCAACCATAAGTTCCACCAGCATGAATTCGAACCCGCTTGCCTTGATGGGTCGTAATTGTCACGGGTTTTCCAAGCGTATTCACTTTAGATGCAAATTTAGCAACCCATTTTTTAACTTTGGTGGAATCAAATTTATACGTCCCGTTGGCAGTTGGATACCCATTCGTTACCCAACGTTTGGCGACAAACTTGTAGGTCTTGTTATAGGTTTTCAAGGTAACTGTATTATCCAAAGTCTTGGCAAGTTGCTTCTTTTGATTGGCCACCTGTTGGCTATCTGGTTTGACGTATCCATCCTTTGTCATCTTAACCGAAATCAAGAGACTGCTCTTTGCCTGCTTCTTGAAGTCCTTAACCATCTTCGCCTTGTCCAATGTATTTCCCTTAACGCCTGGTTTAACAACCATTTTGCCGTCCTGTAATAGCACCTTGGCGTCAACGGTTTGTTTACGACCGGTGTTAATTTGGTCGATACGATTTTCAAATTTCGGAAGTAACGTCTTTAACCGGTAGTTCAATTGCTTTTGAGTCACATCCGACTTGGCACTTAGCTTGGCTGAAGTCATCATGCTCATCGAACTGCGATCCTTGAATAATTTCTTAACATCCTTGGGATTAACCTTAATTTTGGAATCCCGAACAACTAAATAATTGCCATCTTCATCAATATGAGACGTGTTTAACTTCTTTGTTGCCTGGGCGACAGTTAGACCGGAAACATCAACATCATTGATTTTGGTAAATTTAAAATGATTTTGAAAATAGAAGTGGGACCCAATAAAGCCGCCAAAAAGAACTAGGACAACTGCCAATACAATTCGTCTTAGAAGTTTATTCTTTGGCTTTTTACCGAACTTTTCTCTACGTGACATTGGGAATGCCAACCTCCTTTGGATACTGTTCTAAGCATATTCTACGAAGTTTTCGCTATTCAATCTAGCAAAAGGGCTTGGTATTTAAATACTTAAACAAATCTTCACGTTTCGCTCATCATTTTGAAACGTAGGTTTTTATGTTACCATTAATTTGCACTTTTATTAAGGGTTATTTAAAAAATTTGCTATTCAATTGAATTGGGAGAAGATTATGAAACTAATTGTGGAGCGTTCAAAACCGGCTCGGGCCGCTGCTGCTTACATCAGAATGTCTGTTTTTGTTTTGGAACGGGGAATTGCCTGGACGGACGAATTTGATGATAAAGATTCTGACGAGATGGTCTACGCGGTACTATTCGACGGAAAGGTGCCCGCTGCCACTTGTCGGTTTGAAACCTATGATGATCAGACGCTAAAAGTTGGTCGAGTTGCGACTTTAAAGCAAAGTCGTGGTCACGGATACGGTCGAAAAGTCGTCAGCGCACTAGAGGATGAGGCGAAAGAAATGGGCTTTTCGCATTCGCTCATTCATAGCGAAATGGATGCAGTTAAGTTTTATCAACGACTCGGCTATGAAATCACTTCAGATGTGTTTTATGAAGACGGCGTTCCGTGCGTGATCGTGGAAAAGGATTTGTAAGCTTTTTTAACCATTTGATCAAATGAACCATTTTTACAAAATCAAATAGCTGCCAACGATGAACGAAGCGCATGAATCATCGTTGACAGCT
>NZ_JAXGWW010000088.1:0-8009 GCF_040773105.1 Lentilactobacillus sp. | reverse complement strand
ATGAAGTGCCAGCGCACGGACGATTGCGACCCGTTGCTTTTGCCCACCGGATAATTGCCGTGGATAAGCGTCCGCGTAATCTTCCAGCCCCACTCGTTTCAAAAGTGCCAGGCCTTCTTGCTTTGCCGCCTCTTTGGCTTGTTTTTGAACCTTGGTCGGCCCAAGTAAAATATTATCCAGGACCGACAAATTTGGAAATAGGTCATAGCTTTGAAATACCATCCCGATCTTTTGGCGAATTTGCTGCCAATTCTTTTCGGTGGGAACGATTTGCTTTCCCTCAAAGGTAATCGTTCCTTGCTGGTATTCCTCAAGACCGTTCAAACAGCGAATCAGCGTACTCTTACCCGATCCCGACGGTCCCAGCAACGTGACAACTTCTCCTTTTTCAACGTGGAAATTAATATCATGTAACACGTGCTTTTTTTGATAGAACTTTTCTAAATGTTCAACTTGTAAAATCTGCTCAGCCATTTGCCCGCTCCAATCTCTTCTTCTCTAACCGTTTTGCCCACCATGATAGCGGATAATCAATCAAAAAATAGAATAGAAATATCAATCCGTAGACCCAAAAGACGCCGGTCGGATGGGAATGGTTGTTGGCCTCAATAATTTGTTGGCCAATATTAATCACGTCCATGACCGAAATCAGCATCAACAGCGAAGTGGTCTTGATGACCCGGGTTGCCAAATTAATGGTTGCCGGAATCTCCAGACTCATCGCTTGGGGAATTAACACGTAGCGGTAAAGCTGGTACCGATTGAGCCCGATGGCTTTGCCCGATTCCCGTTGATGCTTGGGGACTGAAATTAAAGCGCCACGGACAATGTCACTCATTTCAGCAGCGACCCACAACGCAAAAACCAAGGTCGCCAACTGATCTGCCGGTAAGTTAAAGTTTAGTTGGCGGGGTAAGATGTAGTAGAACAAAAATAGCAGAACAACCGTTGGGACGATCCGGAAAAATTCCAAGTAGAGCCGTAACAAAACCCGCAGCGGCCGGTTCTTAAACGTTCGCAAAACACCTAGAATAATTCCCAGTATTAAGCCAAAAATCAACGCGACTCCGGCTATTTTAACTGTTACCCAGAGTCCGCCAAGCAACCGTTGAAAATTGGTTCCTTCAAATAACACACTAATTCCCGAATGAGCCATAGCGAACCCTCTTTTCTAGTAAAGTCAAAATAATCGACAACGGAATTAAAATGATGGCATAAGCGACAACCAGCACAAACAGATACTCGTTGGAACGGTAATACATTCCAATCAAATCCAGGGCAGTGTTGGTCAGTTCCGGAATCGCAATCACTGTAAAAATCGACGTTTCCTTGATTAAGAAAATGATGTTAGCCGCCATCGCCGGAACGCTAAGCGAAAAGCCCTGCGGAAAGACAATGTATCTCGCCAGCTGAAAGCCGCTGAGCCCAATTGCCTTGCCGGACTCCAATTGCCCCTTGGACACACCATTGAAGCCACCGGTAAATCCCTCAGCCATGTAACTGCCGCCAAGAAAGATCAGGCCAATGATGCCACAGAGCTCTGCACCAAGTTTAATGCCAATCACCGGAAAGGCATAGTACAGGAAGAATAACTGAATCAATAACGGCGTATTTCGTGATACTTCGACATAAATCGACGCGATCTGATGCAAAATCGGCACTTTGAAGTATTGAAGCAGACTAACAATCAGTCCAACAATAATCGAGCCAACGATCCCAATTAGGGATAGCCACAACGTTAGGACAAAGCCTTTTTCAAACATTGGCAGACTCTGTTGGATAATAGTCCAGCTGCTCATTAACAATCATCTCCCTCACAAGTTTAGTTAACAGTCATTACACAAAAAAGTCCCCGACAACCAGACTCGCTGGTTATCAGGGACGTATTACCGTGGTTCCACCCTTTTTCGCACTTCAGTCAAACAACCAAAATGCCTCGTTTGGAATACATATTTAAGCTGAAACACACAACTCCGAGCGCACTTTCGGAAAACACCTGCCCGCCCTTTCACTTACAGCGGTCGCTTTAATCAGGCATTAACTTACTCTTCTCTTCAACATTGTGACATTCAAATAATGACTGTCAATCGATTACCTAATAATGTAAAGGTTAATTCGCTAAAAGTCAACTATTATTACTAACAAATATTTAGTGCAGCATAAATCCTTGTTTGCGAATCACGTCAACCAATTCTGCCCGCCGGCCGTGACCGGCAGCTAATTCGGAAACTATGTGATGACTGAAGGTTTCCGTTCTGTCGTTTGAGCTTCGATGCTTATAGTATGCCGCTACCAGAGCATCATAACTTGCTAACTGCTGATCAAAGTTTTCGTCTGAACCATATTGATTGCGAAAATGAAACATTTCTTTTGGCAGCCTTGGTTTTAATTCCGGTTCATCGGCGGGATAGCCCAGTGCAATTCCCAGTAGTGGAAATGTCAGCTCCGGTAAGTTCAATAACTCAATCATTTTTTGAGAATCGTTTAAAATGCTCCCCATGATTGTGCCGCCAAGCCCCATGCTTTCGGCTGCCACCATGATATTTTCCGTAGCGATTGCGGTATCAAAGACACTGGCAAGAAACTTATCCATTGAATGAAGGATGAACGGATCGCTGTCATGCGCTTTGGCAATTCGCAAGTTTCGATGTTGGTCGGCCACCATCACGAAGTAGTGGCCAGCGTTCATCAACCAATGATGTCCGCTGATCCGACCAATTTCTTTAAGGATCTTTGGATCTGTGACACTAATAATTGAATATTGCTGCGAAAAGGTGCTGGTCGAGGCATGTTGGGCAGCATCCACCAAAACAGCAACCTGTTCATTCGTAAGTGGCTTGTTTTGAAAGTTGCGAATACTTCTGTGCTGAGTTAATTGCTCAATGATTTGATTGGTCAAAAGTGGCATCTCCTAAACTATTATGTGGCTAACTATTTGATAGTGATTCTAAATTGGGGCTTTAATTATAATGTGAAAAGTGGCATGATGAAGTTATCAATACAGGCAATACTTTTGATTTACATTTTAAGTACGAAGGTATAGAATTAATTTCGTTAGATAATAATGATTATAAACTACAAAGCAGGTGATTCGATGGCGAAGAAAAGATCGCTCTCACAAAAGATTAACGTTCTAAGGGCTTCCGTAATGGGTGCCAACGATGGTATCGTCTCAGTTGCCGGGATCGTTATTGGTGTTGCCGGAGCTACTTCGAGTAATTTTGCTATTTTTATTTCAGGAATTTCCGGTATGCTGGCCGGAACGGTTTCAATGGCAATGGGTGAATGGGTATCCGTCAACACCCAAAAAGATTCACAGCGCCATGCAATCAGCCTTCAAAAAGCGGCCCTCAATTCCGCGTATGACAATGAATTTAACACGGTTCAACATAAGTTGATGGGTGATGGCATTTCATCGGATCTCGCCAAACAAGCGACCTCTGAAATGATGAGTAAAGACCCGGTCAAGACGACCGTTCGCCAAAAATACGGGTTTAACGTTGGTGAATACACCAACCCGTTATCAGCAGCAATTGCCTCAATGATTTCATTTCCAACAGGGTCAATTCTACCACTTTTAGCCATCACTTTGTTCCCCAGGGCGATCCGAATTCCCGCAACGTTTATTGCGGTGATTATCGCACTGGCGATTACCGGATATACTGCCGCTCAACTAGGGAACGCCAATAAAGTTCGTGGCATGATTCGAAATATCGTTTCAGGTGTCTTGACGATGCTTGTGACCTATACAATCGGAACATTAATTGGATCCTGATCATTCAAAAGAGAGTAGAGGGGAGCAAAAAGTATGGTAAGCGTTCGTTCTAAGAAGAAAAAAGACGGCCAAACAATGGACGAAAAGCTCAATACGCTGCGTGCCGGCGTGTTGGGTTCCAATGATGGTATTTTAACCGTTGTTGGTGTCCTATTTAGTGTTGCGGTTGCAACAACCAATCAATTTACAATTTTCATTGCCGGATTATCTGACCTATTGGCCTGTGCTTTTTCAATGGCATCGGGCGAGTACGCATCCGTTAGTACCCAAAAAGATACCGAACAATCGGTCGTCGAAAAAGAAAAAGCCTTACTCAAAACTAATTATGAAGATCAATTGAACGTCGTTTCAGACTACTACGTTGATCAAGGGGTTACCAAACAAACTGCGGATAAGATTGCCAAAGATTTAATGAGCAAAAAGCCTTTGGAAACCATTGTCAATGTCAAGTATGATCTGCAGCTCGGACATTATATGAACCCCTGGGACGCAGCTTTCTCATCGTTATTTTCAGCTGCTGCCGGTGGTATTTTCCCACTTGTGGCGATGACTGTAACGCCTGTTGCATTTCAGTGGCCGGCTACTATCCTGGCCGTCTGCCTATCAGTTGGCATCACCGGATTTTTGAGCGCCCGCTTAGGAAATGGTTTGGTCAAAACAGCCATTATCAGAAACATTATTGTCGGCATTATCACCATGATCATTCACTATTCAGTTGGTATGCTGCTGGCTGTTTAAAACAATTCAATCATGTGAATACGAGAAGCGACTTCATGGAAGCCGCTTTTTTTGTATAAAAATCTGCTCATATCAAGAACGGGGTGACAGCCATCACCTCTCCGGTATCCCCTCATACAACTGCGCCAGATGCTTGGCGTCAACTTCGGGAATGTTGTACAAATAGGTTGGGGCAGCTTCCTGCATGATGGAATGAGGACTATCGCTGTGTTCAAGTCCCAAGTCATGACCCAGTTCGTGCATTGCCACACTCACCTGTTCGTTAACGGAATCATAGTGTGCTTGTTTCATCGAATCAATAATCAGGTAGCTCTTATTTTGATGAACAAATAACGGTATCCCGTCCACATGGCCAAATTCTTCTCTTGTATAACCGACAACGCCGCCAGCGATGTTCTCAACGGTCCCACCGCCTTCATGATAGGACGTCTTCACACTCAAAATAATGTCAGCTTGACTAGAATTCCCTGCTGGTATCAGATTAACCACATCAACGGCATTCCACGCCTTAATTGCCCGCATCCAAGCTTGTCGATAATGGCCAGGCGTCGTCTCAGTAATGTGATAAGAGATTGTCTTGGTTGACCAATGGAAATTTGTTTTTGGACTATAGGCGGGCGTCGTGGTTGTATCCACTTGCTCCGTTGGCATGTTGTTTTCGTCAATCACGGCCGGCGATAAACTCGTTGAAAATCCAACTAGCCAAATGATTAGGCTGATCAAGAATGCGCCAATTGACAGCCAGATTACGCGTTGAATGAAATTTTTGCTGAATAATTCGTTCATTTCTATTGTTCACCCAACTTCCATATTTGACAGGTTAAGCATAGCACATCGCCGATTGTAAGGGGCTTTCATCATATTCAACTTCGAAAAAGAAGGGCCATTTTTAGCACTCTCAACATTCGAGTGCTAAATGCTGGCATTCATTTCAAAACTGATTATTATAGAAGATGAAAGGTAACAGAGGAGCGAAAAAGTGAAGCGTTGTTCCGACATTACCTGATCATAATTAATTCGAAAATAAGGAGATCGATATTATGGCAAATGAATTAATGAATCGTTTCGACTTGGATCCGTTCTTTGATCGTATGGCACATCGTTTCTTCAGCCCTTCGGATTTTGATAAGGACTACGAGAACTTTGGTAGCCTTAAGACAGACATTAACGAAACTGATAAAAACTATTCATTAAAGATTGATGTTCCCGGTGTTGATAAAAACAATATTCATTTGAATTACCAAGATGGTGTATTGTCCTTGAACATTAACCAAGAGCACACCAGCGAACAAAAAGATGAAAACGGCAAGGTCATTGCCAGCGAACGTAGCCACGGTGTCATGTCACGCAGCTATTCATTACCGGGTGTTGACCGTGACAATATCTCAGCTCACATCGACAACGGTGTTTTGAACGTTACATTACCAAAAGTAACCGAGAGTGAAGACAAGTCAGGAAATATTGATATTCAGTAAAAATTTGATTGGGGGAACGTGACGCAACAATCATGTTTTACCACCTTTGACGCTTATTAATTTACATTATTAATAAACAAAAAGGAGATTGGTATTATGGCAAATGAATTAATGAATCGTTTCGCAATGGATCCGTTCTTTGATACTTTGGCACGTCGCTTCTTTAGCCCAGCTGATGCAGATAATGACTACATGGCAACGGGTGATTTGAAAACCGACATTACCGAAAACGACAAGAACTACGTCATGAAAGTCGATGTCCCTGGTGTTGATAAGAACAATATCCACTTGGCATATCAACATGGCGATCTGGCATTAAGCATTGACCAAGAAAATGATTCCGAAAAAAAGGATGAACAAGGTCGAGTTGTTGCCAGCGAACGTCGTCATGGCGTCATGTCACGAACTTACGAATTGCCTGGTGTTGACCGCGATCACATTTCAGCCCAAATGAATGACGGCGTCTTAACTGTAACGTTGCCAAAGGCTGCAGATAGTCAGCAAGACAGTGGCCAAATCGAGATTCAATAATCAGATGCTATGATATAACAAAAGCGATCACTTCGAAAGTTTGTTTCGAGTTGAACGATTTTAGTATTGCGATTTTGCAGAAAAGTGTGCCACAAAGCAGTAACTTGCACCTAAGGGGACTGCTGGGAAAATCAAACTCGATTTTTCCAGAAGCCCCCTCCCTGTTTAGTGCATTACTTTTATCTAGCTGAAACGTGCCTCAAACGGCTGATCCCTGCCATTTAAGGCGAACAAGTCATCATTCCAAACCCGGGAATAATAGATTCTTTCTGCCACTTTGCTAAAACCTGCTCCACAAAGCAGCAACTTGCACCTAAGGAGACTTTGGGAAAAATCAAACTCGATTTCCCCCAAAGTCTCCTTAGGCTCCAGTTGCTAAGCGCTTTGTTCCGCACTCTCTAATCCAAATGCGCCGAATTTTGCAACTGGATCATATCATAATAAAAGCCGTGCTTCTGCAGCAATTCATCATTGGTTCCCCGCTCAACGATTCTTCCTGACTCAAGGACCAGGATCAAATCCGCGTTTTGGATCGTCGACAATCTGTGGGCAATCGCAATCGTTGTTCTTCCCTCTTGGAGCTTAGCCAATCCGGCTTGAATTACCTGCTCTGTTTCCGTATCAATATTTGCGGTCGCCTCATCCAGAATTAGAATTTTGGGATCCGTCACCAGCGTTCGGGCAAATGAGATTAACTGTCGTTGACCACTGGAATAGCTGGCCCCACGCTCAATGACCCGAGAATTATATTGATCCGGTAAGTCTTCAATAAATTGATCTGCCTGAACGAACCGCGCCGCTTCTCGAACCTCTTCGTCCGTGACTTCTTGATTAAACATTCGAATATTTGAGGCCACCGTCCCATAAAACATAAACGGCTCTTGCAAAACCAAGCCCATTTTTTTGCGTAACTCCTGAATCGAATAGTCACGAATGTCTCGGTCATCGATCAGGATTTCACCGGAACCAAATTCATAAAAGCGCATCAAGATATTAATCATAGACGTCTTTCCACTCCCGGTTTCACCAACCAGCGCGACTGTCTGCCCCGGCTCTGCCACAAAGGAAATATCGTGGAGGACATCGTTTTTGCCGTCATATGAAAATGTGACGTGTTTAAATTCGATCTTGCCTTCCGTAATTCGGGCATCCGGGTCGACGTGCTGCTTCGGTTCATCGGTTTGATCATCCATAATCTTAAGCACCCGTGATCCGGCAACCACACCATCTTGAAAGTCACTCAATCGGTCCATCATTTCAGACATTGGGTTGTAGAAATTGGACAGATAAGTAATGAACGCATAAATAATTCCGGCGGCCACGTAACCATGAAGACCCCGAATACCAAACATCCCCAACGCCAGAACAGTGCCCAATGCGTAGAACAGATTAATAATTGGGTTTAACAGCAATGAGTTAATTCGAATCATCGCCCGCCGGGTGTCATAGTACTGATCATTTGTATCGCTAAACTCTTCGTTAATCCGCTT
>NZ_JAXGWW010000087.1:0-8015 GCF_040773105.1 Lentilactobacillus sp. | reverse complement strand
GACAACATCACCGTGAACTTGCTTATCTACGCGGCTTATTTGCCTTAGCTTCATGAATAATCTTCAAAGCGCGCTTGCGAACCTTGATACTTGGGCTCTTCAGCCGGCGATGGGCACTGGCTAAATCTTGTTTTTCCATATTCACCACTCCTTAGTAAAAATATTTACCAACTGGCTTTGTGGACACCTGGAATCTGTCCCAAATGGGCATACTTCCGGAAGTTCAAGCGTGACATGCCAAACTTGCGCATGTAACCACGTGGACGCCCGTCTAATTCATCACGATTCCGAAGCCGATTAGGATTTGAGTCTTTAGGCAATTTGGCCAAGGCTTCATAGTTTCCCTGCTTCTTCAATTCTCGGCGGATATCCGCATACTTTGCGATCAGAGCCGCTTGCCGCTTGTTCTTTTCGATTTTTGATTTCTTTGCCATGTCATTCCTCCAAATAATCGTATTGTTGTTTTTGGGTTTTAGGTTATTTTGTGTACACTCAATAGTAACGATTACTATTATTACAATAAACTGGCATTCTGTCAATCATCGGACTTAAAAAATTTGTGTTTTAAATAAACAAAGTCACCCCAGTATCCCAAACACAGTGTAAAATCGTGCTCGGCCACAAGTTCTTCGTCCGGTAAAACATCCAGCCAAAGATCAAACCCAAAGGAAAGACGTTAATGATGTTAATGAACCAAGACATGAGCGATAACCCCTCCAGGTAATATAGCGGAAAATGACTAATCTGAAACATAATTGCCTGAATGATATTGGCGGTCGCAATCCCATAACGGGTCATTAAAAAGTTCATAAAGAATCCCCGAAACAAGAATTCTTCAATCAGACCGGCTCCCAGTGTGACGCTTAATAGCTCACCACTTTGAAGTAGATTAGGTTTAATGTAAAAGCCATGGTGTGCACCAAACATTAAAAATATCAAGTATGCAAAAAACATCGCAAGAACAATCCAAAATTGAATCGGAAAGTTTCCGTTATATAGTTTGCGTTTTGATACCCATAATTGGTCGTTGGTCCGACTAATAAAGAACACTCCCAGACCAACCATAATGACTGTTTTAATAATCAGGCTCGTCAAATCGCTTGCAAGCCCATCGGTAAAATGATGGGTGATAAAATCGATCAGCTCCCGGCCGAAGAACCAAAGAACGATTAAGAAAACATAGCTCAGATAAAATGTCGTTAACGACCAAGTCTTTTTCAAGATGACTGCCTGCCCTTTCAGTTTATTCAGAGTTTGATTATATCATTAAACTGACATTGCATACCAACAATGGCGACAAAAAGACCGTGGCAAAACCATTCGTTTTGTCACAGCCTGTGTCATAAGATTATACTGGGTTGCTTTTAAGGCAGTTTGCAATAAAGGCGAACTAACTAGTTCTCTGTTTCCACCCATTTTTTTAGCAGGTAAACAATCCCAATCGATTCGAGCAGGCCAAATACGATTAGGTACAAGGATGCTAAGAATAAGTTGGCGTATAGATTGCTAGACATGCCTTCAAATAAGTGGAAATGCTCGATGATATCGCCAATCCGGTTTGCGAACACGGTGTAGATGTAGCCAAATGCGAAAACCACGACGATGTAAAGAACAAAACGGAAGAACTTTTGCCGGGCATCCGGTAAAAAGTTGGTTAAGGTATACCCTGTTAAATGAATGAGGCTAATTGACGTCCAGAAAAACAGTAATGCGACAACCGCCAACACGATTGCACTAATGATCGATAGCGTGACATTCATCGCGAAGTGGGCCTTATTCGAGCTTTGATACAAGAAGTGCATTGTTGTTTTAAACGCACTTCCGAACTGTCCCCAGTATGGGATCAAAGTCACGAGGTACAATACCAATTGAGCGAGTCCGACGTAGATCATCGCAATGAAAGAAGATAGCAGATTAGCTGAAAATAAATTGGTATCACTTGTTGGGATTAGGCGGTAAGAATCACTCACAAAGATGTGTTCGCTATTTCTGGAAAATAGGATAAATGCAACGATCCCGACAAATATCGAAAATAACAAAGAAATGGCAACTGGGGTTTGAGTTTCCAGTTGTCCTTGATACACTTCATAAAGTAGCGCCACAACGATCGCAATTACATCTATTAGTAAAATTCGGTTTGCGATTCTGATTTTTGGTCTGGTTAACGTTTTATTGAGATTAAAAAAACTAGTCATCGAAGTCATTCCCTTCATATATGCTTTCGTAGTATTGCTCAATTCCCTCCGCGTACTTTGAACGGATCTCTTCGGTACTCTTGTGTGTATAAATGGTTTTATCTTTAATAATCACCACTTCGTCTAAGATACTTGATATTTCGGAAACGTAGTGATCGGAAACCAGAATGACGGCATCATCGCTTTTCCACTTAATGATACTTTGGATAATCTTTTTTCGGGTCCTACTGTCAATCCCGCCAAATGGTTCATCCAGCAGGTAAACTTTCGTATCTCTGGATAATGTCAGTCCAATAACCAACTTCTCCTTCATCCCTTTTGAGAGTGCTGATAACCGCAAACCTTCATCAATCTGCAGGAAACCTGCCATTTGGTTATATTTCTCATTGGAAAAGTCCGGGTACACATCCTCATAAAACCGAATGATCCGATCAATTCTCATGTTGGGATTAAACCCACCCAACTGCTCACTGAAACTGATATAGGATTTCATTATTGGGACTTTATTTTGCCCAGCAACTGTAATGCTTCCAACCGATCCCTTGGCAACACCGGCAATCAACCGCATCAACGTGGTCTTACCGGCACCATTCTCTCCAAGCAACCCAACTGTCTTGCCAGCCTCAATAGTCAAGTTCACATCTTCAAGAATACTGCGATAGTTTTTTCGATAGGTTAGATTCTTTATTTCAATTGTATTCGTCATGATTGCACCTGCTTTCTTTCTTTAATATAAGTTTGTAAATAGGTCACGATTTCGTCATCCGTAACATTCAGCTGATAGAGGTTTTCATATAATTCCTGAAGTTGTTCTGTAATCAACATTTTCTTTAATTTTTCAATGATTTCACGGTCCTCTGTGACAAAGTTGCCTTTTCCACGCTGAGGTTCAATAATCTTCTCTGAAATTAATTCGCCAAGCGCTCGTTGGACCGTATTAACATTCACGGTTAAATCAACGGCTAACTGGCGGACCGCCGGCAATTTATCCCCTGGTGCCAGCTCACCGACAATAATTTCACGATAAATGTAGCTCTTGATTTGGTAATAAATTGGGATCTTATCATCAAATTTCATTGTACCACCTCCCTAGTGTTATATTTTACTATTACACTATAACGCCAATTATCTAAGAGTGCAAGCCAAACTTATTTTGTTTTTAAAATAAATCAAAAAGAAAACCGCTGCATCGCCACCTGCAACGGTTTTGGGGTCAGAGATAAATGCAGCTGACTTACTCCAACACGATCTTAGTCAGCTAGATCACAACCCGACATTGTTCCACTCATCAACAACATCGTGCAACTCCCCTCCAAAATCTTACAGATTGATGGGGTCGTTTCCGCCGGAACTGGTGAAGAAGTGGTTGATGAACGTGATGAAATGGACTCCGAAGGTAAATTACCGCACGTTGATTATCTGGTTAAAATCAACGGTGATTCCATGGATCCCCAGTTTCATGGGGTCAATGGAACATCCATACGAAAAGTAGCGGTACGCTTTAAAAAACGAACTTTAATCTTTTTTGAATGCGTCCAAGAGAGTCTGTTTTGCCAGCCTAATTTATCGATATTTGGAGATTATAAAAAACGTTAGTTTTTGGAACAAACTCACCCTGATCTTAGCAGCTTGATTTAACAGGCTTTCGAGTTTTTAAAAAGGTATTCAAAAAAAATGTTTTTAATAACCCATTGCCAAAAAGGGAGCATTATTAATTCACTTGAGAAATTTTATTCGTACCAGGCTTCAAACTAGATGGGGCTAAAAGCCGAACCGGAATACACACTCTTACTCTGCTAATTCGTCTTCCTACCGCTAATTTTCGTATGGATGTTCCATTGACCCCATAACGCGGTGTCGCAAGTACAACTCATATGCGGGCGAAATCACACCAGCGGTACCAAATATCTTGTCACGTAATTTTGATACGAGTTTGCCTAATCAAAAATGGGTCACTGATATCACCGAGTTTTCAATCCCTGCAGGGAAGGTCTATCTGTCTCCGATTGTAGACTGCTTTGACGGGGGCACCCCTAGCTGGTCAATTGGGACCAGTCCAAATGCAGAATTAGTTAATACCATGCTTAATACCGCTGCCGATACACTATCAGAGAGCGAAAGACCGATCATTCATTCAGATCGTGGCGCACACTATCGCTGGCCGGAATGGATTGGCTTAATGAATCAATATGGGTTCACTCGCTCAATGTCCAAAAAGTCTAGTACACCAGATAATGCACAGGCTGAAAGTTTTTTCGGCCATTTAAAGACCGAGTTCTTCTACAACCAAAGTTGGCAGGGAAAGTCGGTGCAGGATTTTATGAAAGAACTTAACGACTATCTTGAGTGGTATAACACCAAACGAAGAAAAATTTATTTAGGAGGAAAGAGCCCTCGTGAATACCGCCAAGCCAAGTCTGCATGACGGTTCCGGTCCAGAAAAAGGTCCGCACGTCCTTTTCTACATTTTACGATTGCCATTTGCATATGGTACAATTTGTAATGTCGTTTTTTGTTAATCGACACAATTAATAATGTCTGGGAGGACAGAGTGCGATGCAATCAATAAAAGAATATTTCACAAAGATGTTTGTTTTTGGGGCCAGCGCCACGCGTAAGCAGTTCTGGATCCCATACTTCACGATCTGGATAATTACCGCCATCGTCCGGTTGGCGACGGGGGCCAATGATTTTACTAATGCGCAGGGCGAATTCGAGTTGGAATTGAACGGCCGGGCCATTGCGTTCGGCATATACTTAGTGGTGGTCTGGATCGCGAGCTTTACGCTCAAGGCGCGCCGCTTACATGATACAAACCGCAGCAACTGGTGGATCCTCATTGAACTCATTCCGATCATCGGATGGATTTGGCTTTTTATTTTATTCCTGTTACCGAGCAAACAGAATACCCGTTGGCCGATGAACCAATCCGATGTGCATTAGCGTTGGTGATGAACGCAATAGTTGAAATGGGATGAAAAAGAGTTTGGGACAAAAGTCCCAAGCAAAGCAAAATGACCTCCAGAATTCCTCCTGGGGGTCATTTTTTGTGGTTTCACAAAGTCGGCTTTGTTATCATTACAGACATGCGCGAAAAGCTTTCAAGTGAGGAAGGCCAACGTCTCTATGGATTACGGAAAATAGAGGACGAACCGGTTTTCGGCAACTTGAAGGCTCATTTGAAGTTCCTCAGATTATCGGTCAGAGGCATCGCGAAGGTCCGCAACGAAGTTGGTATCGCCCTGCTGGCATATAACATCATGAAATGGCAGCGGGCCATTTCGCTATATTCATTTCTGTCCGCCATGATTAGTGAATATATCCAAAAAATGCACCGGCAAATTCCAATTTTGGAAATTTGCCGGTGCATTTTCAGCTAAGTTCGGGACTTTTGTCCCGAACTCCTGTTTTAGCAACCTTTCCGAGGGGCGATAACTATTATTGCCCCTAAATTGAAGGCCGCTATCGAAAAGTGGGAATTCAACCACTACTTATTGTTTCTAATAAATGCAAACCAAAAAAGATATGGCCTTCAACCGATATAAGATCCATCATCATGTGTCAATGAACAAGTCATCAACCCATTCATGTCACCGTTAGTTATGCACGATTCCTGGCAACTCCTGCCCATTAGCATCAATCGCTAATCGGACCAAGATCAGCTTGCCAGAATCAATTGGGACACCGTCAATGTAGACTTCACGGTGTTGATCATCTTGGAGCCTTTTAAAGCCCTTCTTTTGAATCGTGTCGGTTAATACTTTCAGTGCTTCGCTATCCGGTGTCACGGTTCCGGTGTTCACAGTTTGAATCTCAATGCCTTCAGCCAGGTGCTCGAACTTAATTTCTCCCAAGTTAAAATCCGAAAAGTCAGTTCGGGTTAAGGCAGCATCAAAGTCCTTTTCGTTAATGAAAAGCGGTTGCTTAATCCAAATCTTAAAATCTTCACCATCACTGGTTTTCGTCCAGACCGCCTGCACCGGGTATGGCCGGTATGCTTTGAAGCCTTCAACCGGAATTCCCTTGTCAGGGCCACCGCTAATGGTCTGAGCAACTTCAGCAGCTGCCCCCGCCAGCCTCAAAAAGTTGGAGTCATCCGTATGCTTGGTCGCGTGACCTTCAGCGGTAACGTAGCTTCTCGTGGTTAAATCCACATAACTTGGTTCTGGATTGCGGCTATACTCGTCTGGTTCAAACGTCTCCCAATTAAACATATCGATTCCTCCTCAATTTAAGTTCGCGGTAAATATAGGCTAAATTGTGGGGGAAATCAAGAAAACAGACCTTTAATTACGCCTAAAATAGCCGTGAAATTAAGTCACGACGAACAGCGTTGATTTCAACAATGCATTTGGTTGCTTTCCATACCCGACCAATTATAATTAAGGTGAATGACGAAACCGCTTTCATTTCACAAGGGGGATATTATTATGACAATTAAAAACGTAACGGTTGCAGGTAGTGGTGTTTTAGGAAGCCAGATTGCCTTTCAAACCGCGTTTAAAGGGTTCAGTGTCACTGTTTATGATATTAATGAGGATGCCATCAACAAGGCAAAGGAGCGAATTAAGGGCCTTCGTCACATGTATAAGCACGATATTGCCGCAACCGACGAAGAATTTGAAGCCGGCCTATCACGGATCACTTATACTTGGGACCTTGAAGATGCCGTTAAAAACGCTGATTTAGTGATCGAAGCGATTCCAGAACGACTCGACATCAAGAAACCATTCTATGACAAGATTGGTAAGTTAGCACCAAAAGAAGCTATCTTTACCAGTAACTCATCTACGTTAGTCCCAAGTGCATTAATGGAAGATACCGGCCGTCCGGCACAATTCTTAAACATGCACTTTGCCAACCAGGTTTGGCTGAACAATACGGCTGAAATTATGGGGTCACCAAAGACTGATCCAGCCATCTACAAAGAAATTGTTCAATTTGCCCGTGACATTGGCATGATTCCAATTGAGTTGAAGAAGGAGCAACCTGGCTATATTCTCAACTCACTATTAATTCCACTCCTCAGTGCTGGTGAAGGATTATGGGTAAAGGGCGTGGCTGATCCTGAAATGATTGATAAGACCTGGATGGCAGCAACTGGCGCTCCAATGGGTCCATTTGCGATTTTAGACGTTGTTGGAATCAGAACTGCCTATAATATTACGGAGGCACAAGCCAAGGCCGGCGACTCAAACGCTCAAGTGCTTGCCGATAAATTAAAGGAATTGTTGGATCAAGGTAAGCTCGGAATGGAATCTGGCGAAGGATTCTACCACTATCCAAATCCGGCTTATAAGGATGAGAACTTTTTGAAGATTTAAACTAATGTTCATTAGATATATGAAAACCATCAAGATTTGAGTCTTGATGGTTTTTAATATGCAATCATATTTGTTATACTTCAGGCTAGTTTATTTCATAGCTTTTGAAGCATCAAAATTCGCTGAGACAACCCCTTAACGCTTCTTAAACAACGTCCTAAATAAGAAGAAGTTCACGACACCAATCAACGCCATCATCGCAAATGCCAACTGGCTTCCAGTGGCAATATTTTGAACATGGGAAAAGCTGGGGATATGAACTGACGTCATCATCGCTGCAATGATGGTCGTTCCAAGCGATCCAGCCAGCATATTTCCAGTTCCATAAATCGCGTTGGCGTCATTTTGCTCGTCCCGGGACAGATGTTTCAAGCCGTATGCCATACTATTTCCAAATGCCATCGACCGACCGGTTGCGTAAACGGTATACAAAATTGTAATCAAGACAACGGACATCTGCTGGCCCATAATCGTCATGATCAACACTGGTAACAGG
>NZ_JAXGWW010000086.1:0-8022 GCF_040773105.1 Lentilactobacillus sp. | reverse complement strand
GATGAATTTGTCCAGGCAGTTGCTAGTCGACGGAACCATATTCCCAGAAAAAGTCTCAATTATCAAACACCACTTGAGGCATTCGTAAATCAAATCACTGATGAGCAGCTAAAATTTCTAACTTAATTTGACATTTGAAGTATCAAAAAAGCCTATCGACCAGGCCGACAGGCTCGAACATTATTTATATTATCCTACATATGGATTTTCCGGTACCCGAACCAAATCATCAGCGACCAGCCGCTCCGCAATTTGGACAGCGTTCCATGCAGCACCCTTCAAGAGGTTATCTGAAACAACCCACATATTGAATGCACCTTCGTTTTCGTAGTCCGGACGAACTCGGCCAACAAACGTTTCGCGCTTGCCTTCTGCTTCAATCGACTGTGGATAGATTTGATGAGCCGTGTCATCTTGGAGAACAACCCCATCAGCATCGGCCATTGCAGTCTTGATTTGATCAGTTGTGGCAGTCTTGTCAGCAACTTCAAAGTAAACCGATTCGCCATGCGCGATTCGAATAGGGACCCGGACGCAGGTTGCCGTCACCTTAATGTCCTTGGCATCCATGTCATCAAGCATAATCTTCTTGGTTTCATGGATCATCTTCCACTCTTCATGGGTGTAATAGCCGTCCGACTCAAACACGTCAATTTGTGGTAGGAGGTTGAAAGCCATTTGGTAGTGCTTCTTATCGCCCTTGGTTGGCAGAATCTTTGGATCAGTGGGTTCTCCGTTCAAAACTTGTTGGGATTCTTCCATCAATTCATTGAGTGCAGATTGGCCCGCACCAGAAACCGCTTGATAAGTTGAAACAATCACTTGTTTCAAGCCAAATTGCTTATAGATTGGTTCCAGACACACCACCATTTGAATCGTTGAACAGTTAGGGTTGGCAATAATGCCACGATGGTTGTAAAGAGCTTTTTCGTTCACTTCAGGAATGACCAACGGAACTTCTTTTTCCATCCGGTAAGCACTGGTGTTGTCGACACAGACTGCGCCTCGTTTAACGGCTTCCGGCAAAAATTTCTTCGAGGTCGACCCACCGGCCGAAGACAATACCAGGTCAATTCCGTTAAATGAATCCGGCGTGGTTTCTTCAACCGTGACATCTTGGCCACGGAATTGAAGGACTTTGCCGGCAGAACGGGCCGATGCCAACAATTTAACACTCTTCACTGGAATAGTTGACTGCTCCAATTGTTGAATCATGCGGGTTCCGACAGCACCAGTAGCACCTAAAATTGCAACGTTAAACTCTTTCATCCTCTTTAGTCTCCCTTTCGTTATTTCGCTAATTCAAGTAAATACGCGTTCATTCGATCCATTGCCAACTTGATATCCTCATCAGACGCCGCGTAAGACATCCGAATCCAGCCTTCACCACCGGGGCCAAATGCTGAACCTGGGGTAACCCCAACTTTGGCATTTTTGGCCAAGTCGGTCGCAAATTCGACTGATGTTTCGTCTATTGTATCAGGAATCTTAGCAAAAATGTAAAATGCACCCTCGGGAAGGACAATCTGCATCCCCATTTTCTCGAGTCGATCGGCAATGTAATCACGGCGTTTATGGTAAGCGGCCCGCATTGGGATTGGGTCGTCCAAGCCATTATTCAACGCTTCGGCTGCCGCGTATTGAGCCGGGTTGGAAGGTGCGGTGACTACGAATGCGTGCATCTTTGAAGCATTGGTGACAAAGTCCTTTGGTGCGGCAATGTAACCAATACGATAACCGGTCATCGCGTGAGATTTTGATAACCCGTTAATCAAGATCGTCTGACCGGGCAGTATGGCGGCAATTGAGTGATGTGAAACGCCATAGGTCAGTTCACTATAAATTTCATCTGCCAGCACATACATCTTATGCTGGGAAATAATGTCAGCCAAGGCCTTCAATTGAGCTTCGGAATATTCAACTCCGGTTGGATTTGATGGGTAATTCAAAATAATCGCTTTAACACTATCCCCATTTTCATCCAAGGCTTTTTGAAGCTTTTCAGGTGTCAAGACAAAGCCATCGTTAGACGTATCAATTGTGATCAGTTCAGCCCCGGCAACTTTGATGATTGGAAAATAAAGAGCAAATGCCGGTGTCGGCACAATCACTTTATCTCCGGGATTTAGAATTGAGGTTAAAGCTGAGAAAATCGCCTCAGTTGCACCCACCGTGACCACAATCTCTGAGTCGGGATCGTAATCCACACCGATTCGTTGCTTGAGGTAATGACTGATGCCCGTCCGCAGTTCAGAAATTCCCTTTTGTGCTGAGTAATGGGACTTGTTTTCCTGAATGCTTTTAATTGCGGCCTGTTTGGCGTGTTCCGGGACATCAAAGTCGGGCTCGCCAATGGTTAATTTGACGATTCCTGGAATTGATGAAATTTCTTGGTCGAACTCCCGAATTCCTGAGGGCCCAACTGCTTTCACGTTTTTATTGACAACTTCTGTCAACTTACTGTCTAACTGTGGCATATTTTCCTCCTGATGAATGAATTACATAATATTTTCTAATCCGACAATTAATTTGGTGGCCTTGGCTGCGGCTGGAACTGCCAGCTCAACGCCGCTCATAAATGAGCCGCGGTCAAACGAGTCCTGACGAATTGTCAACGCCTCACCCTGACTGCCAAAGAGCACTTGCTCGTGGGCAACATAGCCCGGCAATCGAACCGAGTGGATCTTAATACCGTGATAATCGCCGCCTCGGACACCCTTGAGCGTTTCTTCGGTTGCGGGTGCCTGCTGCTCACCACGAGCTTCATTAATCATTTTAGCGGTCGCCAGTGCGGTTCCCGATGGGGCGTCTAGTTTGTCGTCATGGTGCATCTCGATGATTTCAACCCCTGGCATATATTTGGCAGCCTCCTTGGCGAATTTCATCAATAGAACTGCTGAAATCCCAAAGTTAGGCGCTAAAATCCCACCAACTTGCTTATCGTCAGCCAGTTGTTTCAGCTGCTCGACTTGTTCATCAGTCATTCCTGATGTCCCAATGACAGGGTGGATGCCGTGTTCGATGGCAAATTTGGCGTTCTCAAACGCCGCACTGGGAACCGTAAAATCAATCCAGACATCGGCATCAGTCTTAATTTCATCCAGGCTGGCAAATAATTTAACCTGATCGCCCATCCCCATTCCCTGGAGATGCACGGTATCGATTCCAGGATTATAGGCGCCAACCAATTCAAAGTCATCATTTTTTTTGACCATCGAAACGGTCTTTTGACCCATTGACCCCATAAATCCGGCAACTAAAACTTTAATCATGAAGAAAACTCCCTTGTTTACCCAAAATAATGTGGCTTATCCAAATCAACTCGAAATTAGCTTCTGGCCATCTCAGTGCCATCAACGGGGATGTCAGCCAAATCGCTAACGCCCAAGCGTTGTGCCAAAATTGCTTTTTCATCGTCATTGAGTGACAAAATTGGTAAACGGCAATCGCCGGCGCCAAAGCCCTGAACATTTAAAATGGCCTTTACACATGATGGAGATGGGTACATGAACAGTGCTTGAATTTTTGGTGACAGGAATCGCATCAAATTACCGGCGGTTGTCACGTCACCTGATTCAATGGCATCGTACATTCGGCGCATTTCGCGACCATAGATGTGAGCGGCAACTGAGATGACACCATTGGCCCCGACGGTTTTGGCAGAAAGTGCCTGGGCATCTTCTCCGGTATAGACGTTGAAATCATCCGGTGTGTTTTGAACCAAATACTCCAAGTCATCAAGCGAGGTACACTGCTTTACACCAGCAATGTTTGAGTTGTGTGATAATTCAACAACCGTTTCATTAGCCATCGTGACGCCAGTTCGCCCAGGAATGTTGTACATAATCAACGGAATTGGTGACTGTTCGGCAACGGCGGTGAAGTGCGCAACCATTCCGCGTTGATTTGGTTTGTTATAGTATGGCACAACGACCAGCGCATAATCAATGCCGGGAATGTGGCCAACTTCAGCAGTTAACTGAGCGGTTTCAGCGGTATTGTTACTACCGGTTCCGGCAATAATCGTACCTCTTCCGTTTACGATTTGGGCAAATCGGGTGTACAATTCAATTTTTTCGTCGTGGCTCAATGTCGGTGTTTCACCCGTGGTCCCACCGATGACAAATCCGCGGCTGCCGGTGTCAATCAAATGGTTGGTTAGTTTTTCCAAACCGTCGAAGTTGATGCTGCCGTCTTCACTAAATGGGGTCACAATTGCTGTCATAATATCTGCGTTAATCATAAGAATCCCTACTTTCTTTTAATTGGTTTCATCTTTCATCCGGTATTCAAGAAACTTGGTAATCGATTCAACGCCCTTTTCAATTGAAGATTCCTTAGGATTGAAGGTCGCCGAGTGAAGCTGTGAATCATCATCAACTCCCAACCAAAACATGGTGCCGGGAATCTTTGATAATAGGTAACCAAAATCTTCGCCGGTCATTGCCGGTTCCGTTTCAACAAACTGCGTGTCTGGATCCTGCTTGGCAAAGTCGATGAATCGTTTGGTTAAGTCATCGTTATTTTCAACCGGCAGGTAACCACCCTGGTTAAAGTCAATGTTGACCTCGGCACCATAGCTGGTGGCAACGCCATTCGCAACCATCTTCAGCCGGCCGACGATGTGTTCGATCATCTTTTGCGTCAACCCGCGAATGGTGCCTTCGATACGGGCATTTCCGGCGATCACGTTTCTAATTGTCCCTGCTTCCAACTTACCAAAGGTGATCACACCGCCCTCAATTGGATCGATGCTTCGAGAGACGATGGTTTGCACTTGGTCAATGAACTCAGCGGCGGCAACCACCATATCGTTGGCATTCTGCGGATAAGCCGCGTGGCCACTTTTGCCGATGAGATCAACGTTGACTTCTGTCGTTCCGGCAAACAAAGTTCCCATTCGACACCCGATCGCGCCAGCTGGTAAACCAGGGTTATCGTGGAGACCGTAAAACTCATCAGGTCGCCATTTCCCCTCAAAGACCCCCAGTTCGTAAGCAACCTTGCCGCCGTTTTCGCTCTCTTCAGCGGGTTGGAAGAAGAAAATTAAATTATCGCTGGGCTGATGCTCGCTAAACCAGCTGAGAACCCCCAACGCAACGGTCATATGAATATCATGACCACAAGCGTGCATGATTCCGGAAATCTTGGAGGAAAATGGCAACCCAGTCTGTTCGGTTACCGGCAATGCGTCAATATCGGTTCGATAACCGATCGTTCGCTGTGGATTGGCCCCGGCTACGTACACCAATAAGGCGGTTGGTAACTCTGGAATCTCCCTGACTTCAAGGTGGTCCTGATTCATTGATTGAATCGTTTCAAGCAGGTAGTCGTGGGTCTTAAACTCATGCATCGCCAACTCAGGATATTCATGCAAATGTCGGCGGATATGAATTAAATCTTCCTTATTAAGCAGAGTCATTTCATCACAACTTTCTTAAGTCATCTTCAAGTCCAGTTTCAGAAGTTGTTTTTTCGTCAACATCCTTTACTTTACGGGCAGGCACTCCGGCAACCACCGTGTGTGGGGCAACATCCTTGGTGACAATCGATCCGGCGGCAACAACGGCGCCTTCACCGACGTGGACGCCTTCAATCACGACTGCGTTCGCTCCGACCAGCACGTTGTCGTCAATTTGAACCGGCTTGGCGGATGCGGGTTCAACCACCCCTGCTAAAACAGCACCGGCGCCAATGTGGGAATGCTTACCGACAATTGCACGGCCACCCAGCACAACCCCCATGTCAATCATGGTATCGTCGCCAATTTCTGCACCGATGTTGATAATCGCGCCCATCATGATGACGGCATTATTACCGATGGTCACGTGGTCTCTGATAATTGCGCCGGGCTCAATTCGAGCATTGATATCTTTAATATCCAATAGCGGAACAGCGGAATTTCTGGAATCAGCTTCAATTTCGTAATCATCAATATTGGCTTTGTTCTTCTTCAAGAAGTGTTTAACGTCTTCCCAATCCCCAAACAAAGTTGCGGTGTGCTTTTCAGCAAAGGCTTTAATTGATTTGGGGAACTTGATGTCCTTGATGGATCCCTTCAGGTAAACCTTAACCGGGGTCTTCTTCTTGGCATTTCCAATAAAATCGATGATTTCTCGTGCACTTAGTTGTTCCATTATGACTCTCCCTCTTATTCGAATTCTTCATCTAAAGAAACTAAATCTTCAAACGTCTCTCGTTTAATTGCAACTTGTGACTTGCCATTTTCAACAAACACAACGGCCGGCCGCGGATTGCGGTTATAATTAGACGCCATCGCGTATCCATACGCACCTGTGTCTAACATTGCCAACACATCTCCTGGTTGAGTTGCCGGTAAATCCTGCTTTTGAATCAGGATGTCGCCGGACTCACAATACTTGCCGGCAACCCGAACGGTTTCTTTAATCGGTGCCTTGGGGTTCTTCGCTAACACGGCTTCGTATTTGGCCTGATATAAGGCGGGACGAATGTTATCGCCCATCCCGCCGTCAACAGTGACATACGACCGGATTCCCGGAACATCTTTTCTACTGCCAACCGTGTACAAGTTGTATCCGGCAGGTCCTGCGATCGAACGTCCCGGTTCAATCCAAATGGCAGGCATTGGCAACTTAGTTTCGACAGTCCGCTTCTTGATGGCTTTCACAATCGCGTCGACAAACAATTCCGGTGCGATCGGATCGTCTTCTTCGGTGTACTTAATTCCAAATCCACCACCAACGTTGACGACTTTGGCAACGTAGCCTACTTCTTTATTCCACTGTGCCAACGTATCAATTAGTTTGACAGCTGCCATTTCAAATCCGTTGACCTCAAAGATTTGTGATCCAATGTGGCAGTGAATCCCCAACATGTTCATCCGGTCATCTTCAAGAACCAACCCCAGCGCTTTTTTGGCCTGACCGCTTTGAATGTCAAAGCCAAACTTGCTATCAACTTGTCCGGTCTGGTCATATTCATGGGTGTGGGCTGAAATTCCCGGCGTTACCCGCAGCATCACGTTAATGTGGGATTGCTTCTCTTCTAAAACGTCTTTTAATAAGTCAATTTCATGGAAGTTATCCAGGATA
Organism: Lentilactobacillus sp.; assembly: GCF_040773105.1. Classification (NCBI taxonomy): domain Bacteria; kingdom Bacillati; phylum Bacillota; class Bacilli; order Lactobacillales; family Lactobacillaceae; genus Lentilactobacillus; species Lentilactobacillus sp. The sequence continues at coordinate 949 of NZ_JAXGWW010000086.1, read as the reverse complement.
ATCACGCCAATTTGGTGTTCAACCGCCATTTCAAGTTCGGCTCTTGATTTGTCGTTTCCGTGGAAGCTGACCCGTTCCATCGGAAAGCCGGCTTTAATTGCCGTGTACAATTCACCGCCGGACACGACATCAATATGACCTTTTTCCTGGTTAATCAGTTGAAACATTGCAATGCAGGCAAATGCTTTACTGGCATAGCTGACGGCAAAATCGACACCGTTATCTTGGAAGACCTTTTGAAAATGGTGAATTTGGTCGCGAATGGCTTTGACATCGTAAACTACTAATGGTGTTTGGTATTTTTTGACCAACTCCAGTGAGTCTACCCCGCCGATTTGTAAATGTCCTTCTTGATTCGTAGATAACTGGTCGATTTGATTACTCATGTTTTTTCCTCCAAATATTTACTGTCCGCTGCTCAATCAAATGAGGTCTGGCCATGATGGTATAAAAAAATCCCCTTATCCGGCGAACGCCGAACAAAGAGATTCAGAATTAATATCCATATCATTCCGTATCATTTGTCGTTAGCGCCCCGCAGCCGACTTGTCCGCCGCGACAGTCCAAAGCCTATTAAGCCAAGTCCCAGCGCGCCAAGTGCTACCTCACATGGTGCTTCGGCAACCGCCCCTTTCATTAGCTTCAAAGTTCAGGTAGGAACTCCACTAATTACTGATGTTGGTTGCAACCTCTAATGATTTAATTGACATAATTCTATAATGTTTCTCATAAAGTGTCAACCGCTTTTACCAATCGAATGCAAATTTATGCAAATTCCATCATTCAAACTAATGACTCTTGCAAATTCACTGAAAACTGCTAAAATTCGATTTAACAATCTCTAACCGAATTGTTAATTAATGGGAATATCCAGGGAGTGAATGAAAGTTATGAAAGTCGTTAAGTTTGGGGGCAGTTCATTAGCCGATGCCGCCCACGTTCAAAAAGT
>NZ_JAXGWW010000085.1:0-8052 GCF_040773105.1 Lentilactobacillus sp. | reverse complement strand
TCCCGTTTCCAAGCAGCGCCAGCAAGCCTGCCTTGATTTCATTCAATGTAAAGACATTTTTTAATAATCCGATCACAATCGCCCCCGCCAGTTGGGTCCGGTGGTATTTGCTTTTTACCGGCGGGACCAGGATTCTGGCCTTGAAATAATTTTGCAGCATCGTCTTAGTGATTTTATCGCCAATGATTGGCTCCAGTACTTCATTTGTCAGGTCCAACAACTGGTCCAGATGAAGTGAAAATGCGGGCAACTCTTCCCACATCGGTAATCTAATTTCCAGCTCGGTGGTCGCTTTTGTCATCAAACCGCCCCTCTCGTTATTCACCTTCACCTATCTGGACACCAACGCCGACAAGACCCGGACCGGTGTGAACCCCCAAGGCAGGTGAAATACTTCCTCTATAGATTTTAAGTTGTGGGAAGTCAGCATGCAAGCGGTCGTAAACTTTTTCTTGCAGCGGGACGTCGGCACCGTTGACAACGCCGACACGGACACTTTTATTGGCGGTAATTCGATCCGCCACTAAGTTGACCATCTTGGAGATGGCTTTTTGCTCCGAGCGGGCTTTGGCAACTGGGAAATAAATGCCGTCCGAATCGGTTGCGATGACCGGCTTAATATTCAGCACGGAACCGATGAGACCGGCAACCCGACCAATTCGCCCACCCGCACGAAGGTATTTCAAGCTGGGAATATAGAAAAATGTCCGACTATTCTTCACCGACTGCTTGAGAAACTTCATCGTTTCGTCAAATGACTGGCCGCTGTCGATCATTTCTTCTGCGTACACCGCAAACAGTCCGCTGCCAATCCCAATGTTCTTGGTGTTGACCACGTCCATTTGAATATCGGTCGTCTCTCTGGCAACGTTGGTAAACGTGCCAAACGAGGTCGAAAGGTGCGCCGATACCGTGATGCCGATGATGTGATCAAAGCCACGTTGACGCAACTTATCGACTTGGGCTTCAACACTTCCCTGTGTGGGCGCGGCTGTCTTTGGCAACTCATCAACATGGTCCAGGGCGGCGTAAAATTCTTCCGGGGTAATATCAACATTGTCGCGGTATTCTTTACCGTCCATGGTGACGATCATTGGGGCAACTTCGATATTATCGTATGAGTTCAATAATTCAGCAGGCACATCAGAACCGGAATCAGCTAGAATGGCAATCTTTTCGGGCATTTTCGTTCTCCTTAGATATTGGCGTAGTTTTAATTACTGTTTATGTAGTATTGTATCCTACATAGGTGGGTTGTCAATACTAAAAAAGGTCCCAGTAACTGAGTAGTCGCATTTCTGCGGCAAACCCAGTTACTGGGACCTCTTTAGTTAAATCAGTTCTAGTGGCTAGTTTTGGATCACAAATTTCTTGTTAGCCGTCACGTAGTAGCCGTTACTTAGTTGATAACGTGTGGTCAGGTTATGCTTCACAATCTTTTTAACCGTCAGCTTTGTGCCCTTCTTGTAGGTCTTGGAACGGCCATTCAAGCTTGCACTCTTATAGGCATGAACGCCATTTTTGGCAATCACAGTGATCTTCTTGCTCTTTGGCATTGTCTGGTAATAGGCATTGACAACGAATTTCTTGCTGGAAGTGATGTAACCAACCTTACCAGCAGTCTTCTTGCCATGGTTCACGTCACGAACCTTGTAGCGTAAAGTGCCGTTGCTGGATTTCACGTAGTCAAGAACCACAAACATCGGTCGGTTGACCCGCTTAGCTTTTGGATAAACGGCAATTCGTTGTGACTTCTTGAAGTCAGCGTGCTTATACATGTAAATCTTCTTGGTAGCATAAACTGCGGCGCCCTTCACAGCCGCATAGTTTGGAAGCCCTGTTCCGTTGGTAGCAGTTGGATTGGACGGATTCCAAGCGTTGTTGGTTGGGTTAGTGGTCGTTGAATTATTAGTAGTAGTCGTCGTTGTTGAGCTGCCGGAACTACCGCCACCGTGATTGTTGTTGTCGGCGGGTTTTACCCAGTTGGGGATTTTGGAGAACACAAGGTAGAAACTACCAACACCATTACTGCCAAGTGGGCTGGCAATGGTCTTTCCGTCTTTGGTAAAGGTTGGGGTGTCACCGTAAACGTAATTGAAGAGCGATTGCGTTGTCCCGTCTGCGTTTGTTGGTAATGTGTAACCATAGTTCTTCTTAAGGTTATCCAGTAGGGATGCTCCCGTTGAATCCAAGAGTTTGGACTCGTCAATGTAGTATGATAGTTGGCTAGTCGTATAAGGAACCTGTTGAAGTGTATCAAAATTAGTGTTCACTGTACTTGGATAGCTGTGAATTATCCAAAAATCATCAAACCTCAATGAACCATTATTATTAGCAATATCTGGCATGACAGATTGAATATCACTTATTGGCGTATATGAACCGTCAGCATTCTTGACAACAGGTAAGAACTTGCCGGTTAATGGAACTTTCTCTGCAATTCTCGCACGAATAGCTGCCGTATCTATGGTTTCCTTTTTGTTCGCAATCGGTGTTCTTAATTGATTAGCTAAATATAATGTGTTCGTATCACTGTTGTCATAATAGTTTATATTATCAGAAACCTTTAACGGAACCTTGAGACTATAAGTTCCTTTCGGGCCAAGAGTCCCCTGCGTCTTAAGTGCGGTAACGGAATCTACCGTATAATACTGTTGATTATTTGCTTTAAATTGAGCCAATGTGTAAAAAATATCCCCATTATAAAGTTGGGGTCCATCTTCAAATCCTGAAGCAGGCGTATATTTAGTCGCTTTCTCAGTCCAATCATAACTTGCAAGAACCGCAGGAGCAGGATCACCCTTCCGTATGAAGAATTGATTATTTACAGGCTGGTCAGTATCAGTTGGATTATAAATTACATAGTTTGCATATAGCTGACCCTTGAGCTTGTCTTTATCAATAATGGAGCGAGCTTCAGGCTCTGGATAACTCGCTACGGTCCCTTGGTGATAAGCATAAGATCCATAATTCGAAGTTGCTGAATCATCATCACTTGATGTCAAGTAAACTGAAAATTGTAACTGAGACCCGGGAAACTCCACCGGGGTTGTCGAAGCTGTTTCCCCATTATAAAAAGCCGAAGAACTATCCGCCAAAGCCTGCTGCGTTGACGTAACCGCAAACCCGACAAGTGCTGCCATAGATATTGTTACCTTCAAAATTGTTCGAGCTAAGTGTGTCTTTGTTACCTTCATTAAAATCCCCTCCAGAATTCAAACCAACAGACATAAACTTCATGTGCTTAACTTAATTGTGAATAATTATACCACGATGTGAGCTAGCAATGCATGACTTAGATAAGGAAAAGATTATAACTATTTTATGGGGTTTCTCGTCTATTAAAGAATTAAAGGATCATCAATTTGTAGATGTGGGTGATACTTAAATGCCTAAATCCAAATGATGTAATCGTTCCCATGTCTTATAAAAAGATAAATTAATAATTCACTATAATGCCAAAGAAGCCCGCAAAGCTTACTAATCATAAGCAAAAAAGAGCCTGCCAGGAAAAACAATTCCTCACAGACTCTCGTATATTAATTAATCAGAATAACTATTTATACATATTTTTTAATTACCGTTATTCATAACTCAAACTCTCAATTGGATCCAACCTTGCAGCCTTGCCCGCTGGTGCGAGAGCTGCCAACAGTGAGATGACGATGGCAACGACAAAGCCAAAGGTGATATTTCCCGGCGTAATTTGCATGATGGAATAACTGATCCCCGCTTGTGCAATGTGGTTGGCCACCACCTGCAGGAGTTCAGCCAGGGCAATCGCCAAAATTGACGAGAACAGGCCGATGAAGAAAGCTTCAGAGAAGAACAGGTTTCTGATGCTGCCTCGAGAAGCGCCCAGTGCTCGGAGAATCCCGATTTCTTTGGTTCGCTCGGAGACACTGATGTAAAGCACCACGATGATCATGATAGCCGATACCAGCAGCGAGATGCCGGCAATCGTGGCCAAGACATTCACGGCCAATGTAATATAAGTGTTCAGGGTGTCTACGAAGCCACCGACACCAGTGATTTCGTAAGCTGATTTTTTCTTGTCGTTTTTGAAAGCCTTGATCTTATTTTCAACCGGCTTGACGTTCTTCACATCCCCCGCAATTTCAACCGTCACGAAATTTGGCTGAATCTTGATGCCCTTTGATTTGTACAGAGCTTTCATTGTTGCATAAGTGATAGACGTCGACCCAGTATTGGCCTTGGCAATCCCACTAACCGTCAGCGTCTTGGTCAACATGACCGGGCGCTTCTTGCTATTGAGGGTGTTTTGATAGAAGGTCACCTTTTTACCAATTAAAGAATACGGATGCTTTTTATTGAGCTTCTGGGCGTATTCCTTGGTCAGCATAATTTCGTTGTTCTTAGGTGCGTGTCCTTTGGAAATACTCTTAGCCAGCATGGTCTTGTTGTGGGTCTGCATAAACGAAATTGAAGCCGTCTTGCGGCCCATCCGCAATTGCGTGCCGCCTTGGACAAAGTAACCGTCATCAATGCTCTTGACATTCTTGATATCCTTAATCCGATTTTTGTCTTTACTGGTAATGTTAATCTTGCTGAGGTCCGGACTGGAATCGCCGGAAACGTTTTGACTCACTTGGACGGCATTCGGATTCACCTGCGAATAAATTTCGTGGTTGATGTAGCCCTGAACACCGTTCCCCAATCCCAGCATGACGATCACACTGAAGATGCCAATCGCGGCCCCAAAGACAATCAGAAGATTTCGCTTCAAGTTGTAGCGCATATTTTCCAATGCCATTTTAAGGGTGGCACCAAATCTCAGCGTGTGGGTCGACAATTCATTAGCTTGAGATTTTTCGTACCCGGCCTTTAAAGTCGTGTCCTCACTGATTTTGCCATCTGCCAAACGAACAATTCGCGTCCCATGATTGGCAACGGTCTCCGAGTGGGTTACGGTAATGACGAGTTTGCCATCCTTGGCGATTTGGTCCAGCAAGCCCAAAATTTCTTGAGTGTTTTGACTGTCCAACGCCCCAGTCGGCTCATCGGCAATAATAATTTCCGGATCAGAGGCCAGCGCCCGGGCAATCGCCACCCGTTGCTTTTGGCCGCCGGACAGCTGATTGGGATATTTGCGCATGTGGCCCTTCAACCCCACCTGATCTAACAGTTGACGGGCACGAGCTTCTTGTTGCTTATGGCTCAGCTTGGTCATTTGAAGCGAAACCATGACGTTGTTAAAAACCGTCAGGTGACTGATCAGATCGAAGTTTTGGAAGATAAAGCCAATCGTCTGGCGTCGGTATGCGTCCAATTGCTTGTTAGTATCGTGGCGAAGTGATTTGCCGTTTAAAACAACATCCCCGGAATAGTTACTATCCAGTCCACCGATGATGTTCATCAGAGTGGTTTTCCCACCACCGGATTCTCCGACGATTGAAACAAATTCGCCTTGGTTAAATGACAGGTCAATCCCGGTTAAAACGGGGAATTCCTGATTTTCAAGATAATATGATTTTTTAATGTTGTGCAGTTCTAAGTAACTCATGTGGTCCTCCAATTTATGATGCTCAGGATTTGCGTATTGGTTTATTTTACCGCAGTTTGCTGTGCTTGGGTACCTTGTGGCTTATATGGGGGGTAAGAAAAAAGCCAGTGTTCAGGTAAGGCTGGTCTCCTTGCTCTCTGCTACTTGGATAAAACGAGATCCGACGGCCGCAAACACCGTGTAGCGCCTAGTCCTGTGGGCGACGGCCGCAAACGCAGTGCAGCGCCTAGTCCTGTGGACGACGACACTGCCCCCCCACTACTACTTGGATAAAATGAGCTCCGACGACCCAGGGCCCTACTGCATAAGTCAAAAAAGTCAGCGATGAACAAAGACCGTTCATCACTGACTTTTTTAACTTATGCTCCGGGCCCTAAACGGGTCTCGTCGCTCTCTATGCTTTTCTCCCAAACAGCGTATCAATCAATGGCTCACGCTTCAGGATTGTTGGTGTGCCAAATGCCTTTAGGGTTGTGTCCGCAAACACTGCCAGCATGTAATCGACAACTGGTTGTGCGAAGCTGTCCTTTAAGTTTTTGTCATCGTCAATTGCCTTTTGAATGGCATCGTTATCCTTCAATGAATCAGGTACTTGATAAACGCCGGCAATTGTTGCCGTGAAGTAAGGCTTTGACAATTCGTCATCGTACAAACTGAACTTCGAGATCACCTGGATCACGTTCAAAGTTGATGAATCGTCTGGATGCCCTGGTAATGTCAACTGCGTTTCCGCATTAACTTGAGGGGCCTTTTGAGGATCGTAATTACTTCTATCAAAACTCAAGCCATCCAAGCGAACGGCCATTAACTGCCAATTATTATTTTCTGCCAATTTATATACCACCTTATAGTTGTTCGATTATTGCTACACGTTCATCGTATCATACACGTGGTTACATTTGCAGTACTTCTGGACGGATTTAATGATTTACTAGGCTTTACATCTGTAATTTGTCATCATCCCAGTTCTGTTGAGCGTGTATCTTGTTGATAATTTGCTGATACCCGTTAGGTCCAAGTTTTAATTGAATTAATTGCTTGTGATCTTCAATGATTTTCACCAAGAAATACGGGTGCAGTAACATCCTCAACAAATTATCCTGAATTTCTGATTGAAGTATAACGCCATTTTCAATTTCTGAAAGCGTGCTGTAACTGATTCCCAATATGGCCGACGTCTCTCGTAAACTAAAGTTTAGTTTCTGTCGAATTTTTTTAATTTGTTCCGGAGATAAAAATCCCACTTTGTCGCGATAAACACAATAATCGGATTTCAAGTTAACATCCGGGTCATCAAAAGGCACTTCATAGTTCTGAGGATCCTCTGGACTTTTACCGTCTTGAACCAAGTACGTATGTTGGTTGATAAAATTGAGCTTTCGAATAGTGACCGATTCGTTGAGTGTAATTTCCTGGTAGTCAATCCTTTGATCTGAAAAAGGGTCGTATTCGCTCACCTTAGATTTAATTGTAATTTTGCTCATTCTATTTGCCTCCCAATCAGTAAAGATCCATGAAATTATTTAGGCCCGGTTTGTCCGATTCATGAAAAGATTCAAACACGATAAACTGTCGTCCATGTCTCACAATAAACGAAAACTTGATATACATACTTGAATCATAAAGTGGGACCAAAAAGTCAAAAATAACGCCATCAGGTTGGCCCGGAAAATAGCTCTTTGAAGGGCCTCTGAATTTTACATCTTTCGAGGTTGTTAATGCCTCGACAGAATCTGCCAGTGCCTTTTGAAAAGTAATACCATGTTGTCGGAAATACGTTTCTGTCTTTTTCGAATGAAGCTCATATTCATTGTTTCCGGGACGCATTCGAATTTCTCCATGTTGAAAAGCAATTTCGATTTGTTTGATCGCAAGCTTCGCATAAGAACTGTTGAACTGCACGTGAAATACCGTCTGTTACTGTAGAGTAACATTATCGTATCATCTGTGCTAACACTTGGCAACTAATTTGTGCCTTTTTATGTGCCATTGAAAGCTCAAAATCATCACCCTCTCAATCTAATTAGAATTCTCCGCCAATTTGTCATATCATAGATAGGAACGATTTAAAATAATTCAATGGAGTTGAATCATGACAATTACTGAAATGATGGCTGAAATTAAGTCATATCAAGAAAAGTTAAACCTGAATGATGATTATTTGTTTAACATCGTGGAGTTTACTCCGGATGAAGTCCAGGCTTTCCACGCGCAAAAAGCACCGGAAAGTGCCTACCAGCAGACCTTGACGCAGATTCAGCGATTGTACTTACTGAGTCTGTCACCTAAGGAATTGCTTGACCGCATTAGTGTCGTCCGTGAAAAAGCCGGCTTTTCGGAAGCTGACGCCTTCAGGACAATGGGGATTGGTGATGATCAACTCGCAGATTTTAAAAACGGCGCGCTGCCAACCATGAACTATGTGACCGGGCTCAATGCGTTACAAAGTGCGGCTGAAAATTAAAGAAAGTAAGGGGCTGTGACAAACGATTGGTTTTGCCGACAGCCCCTTATTTTTTGTTTTATAT
>NZ_JAXGWW010000084.1:0-8140 GCF_040773105.1 Lentilactobacillus sp. | reverse complement strand
TGCCGTTCTTGAGTGTGTTGGCTCAGAACTCTCAACTGAAACCGCCATGAATGTTGCCCGCCCAGGCGCAATCGTTGGTCGGGTTGGCTTGCCACACACCAAGAAGTCCGATCCGAACAGTACTTTCCGCCGTAACTTAGGCGTTGCCGGTGGCCCTGCTTCAGTAACCACTTACGACAAGAGTGTTCTCCTAAAGGCCGTTCTGGATGGCGAAATCCACCCGGGAAAAGTCTTTACCAAGCGATTTAGTCTTGATGAAATTGACGATGCTTATCAAGCAATGACCAAACGTGAAGCCATTAAATCACTGGTGATTGTTCAAAACTAGTGAACCATCATTCAAATTAAAAACGGCGCCACACCTGGATTATCCAAGTGTGGCGCCGTTTTGTAATTGACTTAATCGTCTTCTTTACGTTTCTTCTGACCAAATCCAATCCAGGCAAACATTGCCATTAAGATCATCCCAATTACCGATAGTTGGTGATCAGTCTGATTTTCACCAGTTTGTGGTAATTTTTCCTGGCTGGCTGTTTGAGTTGCTGGCGTTTGAGTTGCTGCCGTTGCAGCCTGGCTGTCATCATGAACCACCTGACTTGGACTCTTAACCGTCAGTTGATCATCGACTTGCTGCTTGGCTGCCTGCGTTTCACCTGGTTGAGTTCCGTTCGTTTTTGGTGTCTTTTCTTTTACTTCGTTAACAATCTGTTGTGGATCGTTACTTGGCGTTTGAGGAGTGCTTGGTGTAGGGGTATTTGGTACATTTGGTGTATTTGGGGTACTTGGTGTTGACGGAACAGTTGGCACATCCGGTTTGTTTGGATCAGGTGTGTTACCACCACCTGGGACAACCGGCTTGTCGACCTTCTTTGGTGCAATCGGCGCGATTGGCGCACTTGGCTCATCAAGGTTCGGTGTGTATTCCGCAACTACGCCCTTATTTGGTTCAGGCGCCGTTGGTTCATTCACATCAACGGCATGGTTGCCAGTTTGAATTGGTGTAACCGGCACTTCAGGAGCTTTGGAGTCGTCCACTGGGCGGTCAATCTCAAGAGTGGGTTTAGCTGGTTCCTTGGCAGGATCATTAACTGCCCACACTTTGATCCCCACTTGGAGTGGTTCCGTATAGTTCAAATGGTTGGCCGCCATCACGTAACTATTGTAGGCGATCTCTCCCGTTAATTTATCAGCCAGGTCACTAACACCAACCTGTTTTCCCGGCTCAGCATATTTGGAAATAAACGTTGATGCTGTTGGAACCGTCACGTTAAACGTAATTCCTTCGGCTGGATGACCACTAATTGTCTGGCCTGACGTTTCATCGAGAATCACTCTAAACGCCGTCACCTTCGACCAATCGGTAATCGTGTCCTGGGATTGCCAACCCACTTGATTCAGATTCTCGGCAACCGTCTGTTGACTATCCGTCGTGTAGTAAACGTTGACCTTGCCATTCCAATCACTTGGAAGCGTAATTGGTCCGGCCAATCCGGCACTAAAGGTTGATTCACGGACATCTGTTGTCGTCATGCCTTCAACTTTTCCGGCCTGTGGTAAGAAGTCCAATAAGTCTAACTGCGTCAATTCATTATCGGTGTTTTCATTGAATTGAATCTTGACCGTGGCCTGCTTGCCGGCTTCAATTGCGACATTGTGATGATAATCGTCCTTACCGGCAGCGCTGACTAATTGACTGGTTTGAAGCGTCGCATCCTTATCCAGAATGTATACCGTCCCAGAAGTAAAGAGTGGCGTCTTGGTATCAATCAATCCCGTCGTCGAACCGTCCGCTATCTTTTGCGTATTTAAAATAGTCGGCTGAAGCACATTCGGCGCTGACATGGTGTAGTTTTCTTTTTCAGTTCCCAGATTAACAAAGTTGTGGAAGACCAGATCCTTAGGTGCCCGATCATCGATGTTGACAATGACCCGTGTTCCACTGCTTTCTCCTGGCACCATAATTGATTTGTCAGGCCAAACAATCTTCAAGACCTGTTGGCCAGTCCCGTTAAAGTTATCAATGACGGAATATTGATTTCCAAATGGGATAACGCCATTTGTCATCGATGCGTCATAATCAAATGAAACCCCTTTTGGCATCACGGTGTAGGTGACAAATGGACCGTCATTGGCCGCAATATTGCCGACCGATGTCTTATCCAGGATAAAGCCCAGAGTCAGTTGATGGGCGCCGGGTGAAATCACGGAGCCGCCGGCTAAACTATCCAAATGGATTGCCGAAGTAATGTAACGGTCAGCGCTAATGTCTCGTTTGGCAACTTCAACTGTTGAAGGTTTCAGGAACTGCCAGACAACCCCGGGCCAGCCCAGACTTCCATCAATGGCAGCTTGTTTTTCCTGGTCATCTTTGGCTAGCCAACGATCCATTCCGGCAACAACGTCGGCGTCTGACATCCAATTTTCCAATGACACATAAGTTCTGGCATTTGACCAGCTGACTTTCGGTGTCATTTGGTGGGTAATTGTCCCTGGTTCGGCGTTTAATTTTAAGACGGTCCCAAAATAGATTCCGCCATTGATGCCGTATGGTGCCCAAGAACCTGCGGGAAGTCCACCTTCCTCAGGTGATTTCAAAACATCCCGTTTGAAAATTGTTCGTTGCTTGCCATTCTTGTCGATAATAGTTTCTTTTTCGTTTTGATTGAATTTATACGGCAGATCTGGATATTTGTAGATACTTTCTCTGCTAATGGTATCTGGATTACTTGGAATATCACCCATTCCTTTTTTATGCATGTACATATAGACTTCAACGACGTTCTTGGTTGGATCAAGTCCAGCCGCTAAAAGCTGTTGGCGGTTGACGTAAATGAAACTGCTCGATCCCTCACCACTAACTGCATAAATTGGGGCGCCATTTTGATCTTTTTCAACATCCTGGGTGACCGTTGGCAAGTTCTCAAATAACACGTGATACTGGTTTTCGGCATCGCCCTGGTATTTCACCGCCATTGTCAAATAAGGATTTTCCTGAAGGTAAGTCCATTGATTTCTGGCCCCGGTCGGCGCTTTAGAACTTTTGACATTTCCGGTTGGCTGATAAACAAAATTGTGAATAATAATCTGGTTCAAATCTTCTCTGGGGTCAATCGTTTGGTGAAGCGCATAGTAGTTGAAATCCCGTAATCGTTCGCTTTCCGGTAACTCACCGTCAACATCACTTGACATGAAGATTGGCACCAGTGTGTCATAGAATTTTAACAGCGCATTTGAATCTGAATAAACTTGCGGATCCGGATTCAACAATTTGATTCCGGCAAGGTTACCAACACCATCGGCCGAACCGTAATGCGCCATTGGAACCCAACTTCCGTATGGAATATTCCAAGTTGCCGGGTCATGTGGCAGGACCATGGTGGCGGCAATTTTGTTGGTATTTTGTTGCGTCACTGGTTGACCACCAAGAAATGTTAAGCCAATTCCAACATCCGTTTTGACCCATTGGAAGTTTTCAGCGGTCTTGTCAACCTTGGCAATCACTTGGAACTTCATGGTTTGATCATTGGCCAGTTGTCCAGCAATGTCAGCGGCCTTAAAGGTCCACTTCAAAATAGTAGCTGGCGTGCCGTCAGGAAGCTCACCCTTTGAGATTTCGGGTGGTGTATCTACCAACCCGTTTTCAGGTGTCGCTTTGGTCAGCCCCACGTAACTCTGTGAACCGGCAACGTAGTAATAAATGTCAATTGGTGTATCAGGTTCGAGCAGCCCCACTTTTGGTTGAGAAGTTGGGATACTTACAATGACGTTCCAAATCGCCGTATCACCCGGGGCCGGATTCTTGTATTCCTTGCCAAACTCGTCTGTATAGGTGTTTGACGGTTGATTGGTAATCATGGCGGTATTTGAAATCGCCAATTGTTGGCTGGCGGTTACTTGCACCGGATTTGGAAGCTCATCGGCTTTAAATGAAACCCCCATCTGGATAATCTGATTGTTTGCCAGGCTCGCTTTGTCGGTCAAATACGAGTAGTGAAGGTCCTGAGAAAGTCCGCTATCAAGGGAATCCCAATGATATGTCAACGTTTTTGTGGCAGCATCGTAGGTTGGCGTGGTCCCGCCAATTTGATAACGACTCAAATCACTGGTGTCTACCAGAATCCCAGCGTCTTTGGGGAAGCTCACCACTAAGTCAGCGTTCGTATAAATCGTGCGAATACCGTTGGCGTCAAAGTGAAGGTTAAATACCCCGTTGTCGCCGATATTGACCATTTGATCGGTCGTACTGAGCTGCAGCCCTGGCAGAACCGGGTTGGCCGTCTTTTCAGGCAAACTTTCAGCAACGGATTGTTCAAATTTCATCGCTTTGGCATAGGCCTCATCCCAAATTTTCTTTTCAGCCTGGTAGTTTTTCAGCTCGATTTCATACCGTTCATTAAGTGCTGTTAATCGATCAGCCAGCGTATCATACGCTCCTTGGGCAACGCTGTAGCGCTCGGCCAAAGCGTCATGGGCAGCTTTAACCGTTTCATAATCAGCCTTCAGCTTATCAAATTCAGCTGTTTGGTTGATAAAATCAACGCCAGCTTTGGTAAATTGGTCCTCAAGAGTAGCAAAGGTACTATGCGCTTTTTGGTATTGGTCCTGAAGCGTTGTGTACTCACTATTAATCGCAGCAAATTGCTCGTTAATTTGTTTTTGAGTTGCGTCGGCATTTTTAAACGGTTGCTGTAAATCGGCAACTTGCTTTTGGGTTGCCTCATATGTTGCTTTAATTTCTTGAAACTCGGTGTTGGTCTTATCGTAATCGGCCTTGGTAGAATTGTAGCGCTCAGCAATCGTATTAAATTGGGCGTCAGTTTGGCTGCCTTGGCCCTTTTCATATTCAGTTCGGGCTTGTTCGTAAGCCTGGCGGGCAGTTTCATATTTCGCCAACGCAGCGTCGTAAATACCCTTTTGAGCGGTCTGGCTTGCCACGGCTTCTTCAGCCTTGTTCTTGGCAGCCGTGTAATCTGCCGCTGTCTTTTCGTTCAAAGCTTTCAGCCGATCATATTCGGTTTTCTTGGTTTCATAAGCGGTCTTTGCAGCTTCATATTCTGCTTTGGCTTGATCATAACCGGCTTTGTCTTTACCATATTGATTCTGGTTATTCTGATAGGCCTCACTGGCTTTGTTATAAGCAGCCAATTTGTCCTTGTAGACAGCTAATTGTTGGTCATAGTCACTTTTGGCCTGACTCAGCTGATTGGTGATAATCCCGTACAATTGTTTACTACTGTTATAAACGTTGACCGCCTGATCGTAGCTCAAATCATCAGCATTAACCGGTTGATCCGCAGTGGCTTTCTGGGTATCTTCCGTTGTTGCCGCTGTTTTTTGATCAGCGGCTTTTTGATCCTTGGCAGCTTGATTTGTCGATACAGGTTGAGTCGTCTGTTTGGTTGTTGTGGCGTCATCATTTGTTTGGTTGGCTTGCGGCGTACTTTGCTTGTTCGTCGTCTGATCGTTTGAAGCCTGTTGAGCACTATTGTCCGGCGTTTTTTCGTCTTTTACTTGTTGAGGTTGTTGAGTGGACGTAGCCGGTTGCGCATCATTCGTCTTTGCTGAGCTCTCACTTGGAGCTGTCTGTGATACTGGCTGTGCAGCTGACTTCACCTGCGAATTTGTTGCAGAAGTCGCAGACTGGTCCCGCTGTGTAGCCGGCGTCTTTTGATCAACGGTGGCTACTGCAGTTGCAGTGGGTGTTGATTCGGTGGGTTGTGCTGATTGTGTGTTGACTGTCGGCGCTGGTGCTTGAGTCGTTGCTTTGGCCGTTGTAGTATTCGCAGCCGTTGTGTTTTCCGTTGTCGGTACCGTTTCGGCACTGGCCTGTTTGGCCATCCCCATTTGGCTACCGACTCCGAATGCTGCAATTGTTAAGCCGGCGATCATCCATTGCTTGCCAGCCTTATACATTTTAAAATGCTTTGCTGAAACGGTGGTTTCCTGAAGCATCTTTCGTCTTGAATGACTCATTTTAAATCCCCTCCATATTGTCAGTACCTATCAAATACTGAACAACGTGTCCCTCTTCTTAGCAATATAGGTATCATTTATTTGACAATGTAATTATAGCAGGGGTATAAAAATAATGCATCGGTAATGATTGTACGCCTATACGATACGTTTTCACGTTTTTTTTACATTACAAACACGTTATCAGAGGACAAAAAAACAGAACGGTTATGAAAAGCATGCCCGTTCTGTTAATTATTAATGATGATATTTTTAGTCATTTTGAATTTTTTCAGCCGTTAATCCCATTGCGTTGAGTGCAACGATAATCGTCGACATCGCCATAACGGCAGCTCCGACAGCTGGATCAAGAATGATGCCCGCAAATGCTAGAATGCCAGCGGCGAGTGGAATGGCAACGATGTTATAACCAGCTCCCCACCAGAGGTTTTGGACCATCTTGCGGTTGGTAATCTTGGCCAAATCAAGGAAGTGGAGAATATCACTTGGCTCTGATTTGACCAGAATCACGTCAGCGGAATCAATCGCAACGTCGGTTCCGGCACCAATTGCAACCCCAATATTGGCCTCTGCCAAACTAGGCGCATCGTTCACACCATCACCAACCATCATGACGTGATTGCCTTTTGCCTGATAGTCACCAACGATCTTTTGTTTATCGTCAGGCAACAGGCCCGCATGAAACTCATCGAGGCCCAGCAAACCGGCAACGTGTTCAGCAGCCTTTTGATTATCTCCTGTCAGCATCACCGGTGTAATGCCACGTTTCTTCAAACCGGCAATTAACGCTTTGGCACCTGGCTTAATGGTATCTCCTTCAGCCACCATTCCCAGAACCTGGTTGTCGGAAAGTAAGAAGCTGACCGAATTTCCCTTTGCGGCCCATTGATCGGCAACAGTGGTGTCGAATTTAAACCCATTCTTGGTCAAATAATTGCCATTGACAATTGTGTACGTCGTTCCGTTAATCTCGCCGGAAATGCCAACTCCAGGGATGTTCTGCGAGTTTTCGGCTGCAACAACTTGAACACCCCTTTCTTCTGCCTTAGCCAAAATTGCTTGAGCCAGTGGATGCGTTGAGTTGCTTTCAAGGGCTGCTAAATCGCTCAACAAACTGGTTTCGTCAACGCCATCGCTTGGAACGAGAGCGTTCACAGTAAACTTTCCTTCAGTCAGCGTCCCCGTTTTATCCAATAAGACGTGGCTAATGTGTTGACTGGCTTCAATTGCTTGCCGATTTCGGACAAGCAGGCCATTTTGCGCACCAATGGAAGTTGATCGCGCAACTACCAACGGAATGGCAACCCCTAATGCATGGGGACAGGCAATCACAAAGACGGTGACCATTCGCGTTAAACCAACGGAGAGCCCCTGTGGCAGCCAAGCGAAAAAGGCAATGATTCCAACAGATACGGCAGCGTAGAACAAATATTTGGCAACCAAATCGGCGCGGTCCTCGGCTTTTGACTTGGACTTCTGCGCTTCTTGAACCATTTTCATGACTTGTGATAGGTAGCCGGATTCACCGGTACCGGTAATTTCAACGGTCAGGGTGCCGTTATTATTGGTTGCCCCGCCAATCACTTTGTCGCCAACATTCTTGGTAACCGCGGCAGATTCACCGGTAACCAAGGCTTCATTGACAGTCGATTGGCCATTGATGATTGTTCCATCGGCTGGAATGCTTTCACCGGAGCGAACTTGAAACTTTTGGCCAACCTGTAAGTCAGACACTTCTACATCCTTGGTTTGACCGTCATCCGTCACCAGGTGCGCCGTCTTTGGTAGTAATGCCGCCATTTTTTCAACTGCATCACCGGCACCCATCACAGCATTCATTTCCAACCAGTGGCCCAGCAACATGATTAAAATCAAAGTGGCCAGTTCAAACGAAAAGTCCATCACGTGGGTGGCTGGATTTAAGAAATTATTGGCGATGAATGCGTAAATGCTATAGAAATATGAAACCGAAATTCCTAATGTAATCAAGGTCATCATTGCCGGCGCCTTACTTTTAACTTCAGCGCCAGCGCCCTTTAGAAACGGTGCCCCACCATAAAAGTACAGGGCCGTGTCAAAGAGCAGAATCACGATGCCTTCGATCAGGGGTGCGTGGAAATTGAGGATCGAAACATTCAATCCCATAATTGGTGCCAGCAGCAAGACT
>NZ_JAXGWW010000083.1:0-8342 GCF_040773105.1 Lentilactobacillus sp. | reverse complement strand
TTGGTGTTTCGTCAGCATCTGGGCCGCTGATTGGCGGCTATCTGGTTGAACACTTTGGTTGGCCGGCGATTTTTTACGTCAACGTCCCATTTGGCATTATCGCCGTTATCCTGACCGTTTTTTACGTGCGAGAAACACCAAGTTACGGGAAAAATCATAAAATCGATTTGGCCGGCATGATTCTGTCAGCAATTGGTTTGTTTGCCATTATCTATGGCCTAATCGTCAAGGAAGGCCACCCGCACTGGGCCTGGACCGACCCTCAGGTACTCGGACTATTAGCTGGCGGCATCATTGTCATGATTGCCTTTGTGTTCGTTGAAGCCCGGGTAGTCGATCCGATGATTGACCTCAAGATGTTTAAGCGACCACATTTTTTGGGCACCATCATCGTTGCCTTTGCATTAGGCTCCGGCATTTACGCATATAACGCCTTCTTGACGGCCCTCATGCAAAACTACATTGGTTATTCAGCGGTCCAAACCGGAGTAAGACAACTGACCATTAGCGCTTGGTCATTGGTCCTGGGACCAGTTGCCGGCATCTTGAGTTCACGATATTCCAAAAAGTGGATGATCGTTGGCAGCCTGTTGATTGGAGGCGTTGGCTTCTTCTTAATGGCCCACGCAATCAGTCCAACCGTTACTTTCGCTGAATTATGGCCGGGTATGATCTTGATGGGCATCACCAACGGCATGGTCAACCCACTGCTCAACACCGCCGGAATGGAAGGCGCCCTCCCCCAAGAAATGGGCATGGTATCGGGCTTACTGAACGTCTTTCGTCAGTTCGGAACCACGGTCGGCGTCGTCGGCCTGGGGTTGATTCAAGATGCGCAATATGAAGCCCATTTAAACGCCAAAATGCCAATGCTGGAAGCACCGGCCAAAGCAATCAATGGCATCAAAGAAGCCTTGATCAACGCTGGACCGTTTTCAGGTCATACGATTGCCTTTTCCGCCAGAATGGACCACTTACCATTTGCCCAGGCGCTGCAAAAGATTGTCATCCACGCTTATGACAACGGAATGGCGGCGGTATCGATGACCTCTGCAATCATTGTCATCGTAGGCGCAATCGGTGCGGCCCTCTTGATGAGAAATCATATGGCCAGCCAAGATTTGGAATTGAAGCAAAAATAGTGTGATACAAACAAGAGAAACTAAGATAACAATCCAGTTGTCTTAGTTCCTCTTGTTTGACTTGTAGTAAAATATTGCACCACCAAAGCGGTATTAATTTAACAATTACCGATACAGTTCCGGTCGCCGGTCCTCAAATACCGGCATAAACCCGCGGGCGGCATCTGTTTCATCTGTATCAATCGTGATTGTTTTTAATTGTGGCTGGTCGTCCAGGGTTAAAATCTCATCACCCATTGGATTATAAACGCCAGAGTGACCGCCAAACGGATTATCCGGGTCGCTGCCCACTCGATTAACGGCCACAACAAAGCTCTGATTTTCAATTGCCCGTGCTGCCAACAATCGGCGCCACTGAGGAATTCGGGAAGTCGGCCACTCTGCCGGGACGAAAATGATTCGACTGTTATCCAAGCTCAGGGTCCGCAACCATTCCGGAAAACGAATGTCGTAGCAAATCACACTTGTCGCATCGACACCCTTGATTTGGAAATGATCCTCCTCGTGGCCGGCAGCCAAAAACTCATCTTCATGCATTAATCCAAACAAGTGGACCTTTTCGTACTGTGTCAGTAGTTTTCCGTCACGGCCAAAGATATAGGTCGTATTGTAAAATGCGCCATCGTGCTTAATCGCAACTGAGCCGCCATGCACAATGAGTTGGCACTTTTTCGCCAACTCTGATAGTAATTGCCGGGTTCGTTCACCGTTCTCATCGGCAATTTTATCAAACCGGCTTAGATCATAGCCGGTGTTCCACATTTCCGGAAAAACAACCACGTCTGCACCAGCGGCAGCCGCCTGTTTGACCAGCGGTTCGATCTTGGCGAAGTTCTCGTCCGGATTTCCAAATGCAATATCAATTTGTGCCAGAGATATCGTCAGTTTCATGTCAGCCTCCCGCAATTTGTTGGTTAATTTTGTCCTAAAGTATAGCACAAAAAAACACATTAATTAGTTCAACTAATCAATGTGCATCCGTTTAAATGACTGCCGTAATTGCCGCAATCAGCCCAAAGATCACCCCGGGCACATCTGCGACAATCAAAATCCAATCCCGCTTTGGCTTCACCCAGCCGTACGCCACCCATAACGCCGCATTAACTGCCGCACAAAATGGTTGGATAAACGACGTTGGTTGGCCATTCAAATTCTGCAGAATTTCTCCTATGTATGAAATGTACATGATCATATTTGCCACCGTGGCAATATCACCAATTATCTTTTCCTCACTGAACGTTCGTTTAGCCTCGTGTAGTTGATTACCGCCAGGGTGACTCAACTGATTTTGCACACTAATCCCTCCAATTTCTCTTCTGTTCAGTGATAACATACTTAAGCAGAGAATACTAGGCATTCGAAAGATTATATCGAACAATCTGTTGAATCAGGTCAGCGGGCAATGGCTGATCAACAGGCAGCTGAATCGCTCCAATGCTTGTTTTATAATCTTTCAACTGATCTTTGAAGGTGACAATCGCCTTTGGGCCCGGATAAAGTCCGATATGGGTCTTATAGTTGGCAAAATGAATAATATTTTTATGAAAATGAAATGTTGGCATCCCATACGAAATTTTTTCATCATAATTTTTGGGCATCTCTGCTCGAATAATTTCATAGAGTGACATCAGCTTGGATTGCCGCTCTACCGGCTGATTGACGATGTATTCGCGAACTAATTTTTCCATGACACAATCCCCCTCGAAAATATTTTTGCACTTATTTGATTAAAATCTGTTGACATTCATATTATAAAGCTCTAATATACAAAGCAACAATTAATTCGTCCATAAAACCGATGAAGTGGAGATCAAGATCATTGTGCACGCAAAGAGAGCTGCCGGAGCTGAGAGTGCAGTCGAACGCAGATGATTAAATGGACCACTGAGGGTTCTTCCGAAAGTTATCGAGTACGGAGAAACGTGTTGGCATACGTAAGTTGTCGGAGGGATGTTAGTCCCTTGCTAAGCGTAATTAATTGGGGAACTTAATAGATGATTTTTCATCTACCCTGATTAATTGAACTAAGGTGGCACCGCGGAATAATCCGTCCTTAACTTGTATCAAGTTATGGGCGGATTTTTTTGTTATCCAGTGTGATGAGCCAAATCGGCTAGACAACAGTGAAACATCTAAACGGAGGTCGCAACGATGAAAATGGAAATCAAACGATGGCAAATCAAATATTGAACTTATTGGTATTAGGACAGCTCCTCCAAGCAGTAATCTCCTTGTAAGCACCTCGGAAGCAAATCCCCAAACCCGGGGAATTTACTTCCAAGCCGACTTACACTCCGATTTCTAACCGCTTGGATCCGCTCACTTTTCTAGGACAGCTCCTCCAAGCAGTAGTCTACCTGTAAGCACCACCGACAAAAATTCCAAAACCGGGAATTTCTCTCGGCGGCCCCTTACAGTCCGACTACTACCCGCTTGGATCCGCTCACTTATATAATTGGAGGAATTTATTATGATAAAACAAGCCATTGAAAAAGTTGTTAACCACGAAGATTTAACATTTGATGAAAGCCAAACCGTTCTCGACGAAATTATGAACGGCGAAACATCCGAAATTGAAACTGCCAGCCTCTTAACCGCTTTAACTGCCAAAAATCCAACAATTGACGAAATTGCCGGCGCCGCTTCTTCGATGAGAAATCACGCTTTGAAATTCCCTGAAGCTGGCAACGTCTTGGAAATTGTCGGTACCGGTGGTGATAAAGCCAACACCTTCAACATTTCAACGACCAGCGCAATTGTTGTCGCTGCTGCCGGAACCAAAGTTGCCAAACATGGCAACCGAGCCGCTTCTTCCAAGAGTGGCGCTGCCGACGTCTTTGAAGCGCTTGGCTTGGACATCAACGAAGATCCTGCCACCAGCTTTCAAAGCTTGCAAGACAACAATCTCTGCTTCTTATTTGCCCAAGAATACCACAAATCAATGAAGTATGTTGCGCCTGTCCGCAAACAATTGGGAATTCGAACAATCTTCAATATTCTCGGACCACTGGCCAATCCAGCCCATCCAACCAGCCAATTACTCGGCGTTTACGATGAGGCACTCCTCGAGCCACTGGCTAACGTGCTTAAAAAATTGGGTGTCAAAAATGCGATGGTCATCCACGGTCGAGACGGTCTTGATGAAATGACCGTTGCCGATGAAACTGCTGTGGTTGAACTTCGTGACGGTCAACTAACCAAGTACGTCTTGACCCCAGAACAATTTGGCCTGAAACGGGCAAAACCTGAAGATTTGGTCGGCGGCACACCGGAAGAAAACGGCCAGATTACCCGTGATATTTTAGCCGGTAAAAAAGGCCCTCAACGAGACATCGTCTTACTCAATGCCGGTTCAGGATTACACCTGGCACACCCGGAAATGACCATTCAAGAAGGAATCAGCCTGGCTGCCAAAACAATCGATGAGGGTAAGGCCCAGGCCGAACTCGACCGTTTAATCAGCTTTTCCAACAAACGCAAGGATGTGGTCGCATGATTCTTGATGATTTAGTCCATGCCACGCAAAAACGACTGAAGACACACATCGCAAAACGCCCACTCAGTGCCTTAAAGGCGCAGGTTGCCGCAATGCCAGCCAGCACCAAGCCCGATTTTCTTTCGATTCTTAAACAGCCCGGACTTCACATCATCGCTGAAGTCAAGAAGGCCTCTCCTTCTAAAGGAACGATCGTCAGTGATTTTCCATATTTAACAATTGCCAAAAGCTATGATGCTGCGGGGGCCGACGCCATCTCAGTCTTGACTGAACCCGATTACTTTAACGGTCATTTGGATTATCTCAACCAAATCAGCCAGGCCGTGGCAGCACCCACCCTGCGAAAAGATTTCACCATTGACCCTTACATGGTCTATGAAGCAAAAGCAAACGGCGCCTCAGTCATCCTGTTAATCGTCGCAATCGTTGACGACCACCAACTCCGCGCCTACCGCGAGCTGGCGGAAAGTTTGGGAATGCAGGCGATCGTTGAGGCCTATACGGCTGAAGAAGTGACCAGAGCACTTAATTCCGGCGCCAAGATCATTGGTATCAACAACCGAAATCTCAAGGACTTCCACGTTGATTTCAACAACAGCCTAAAGTTACGGGCAATGGTTCCTGAAGGCATCCCCGTTGTGGCCGAAAGTGGTATCAAAAGCCAAGAGGATGTCGATAAACTGGCCAATGCAGGATTTAACGCCATCCTGATCGGCGAAACCCTCATGAGAGCTGACAATAAGCAAGCATTAATCAAGGATTTTAAACAAGCAGCCGTTCATTAAACAACGTTGGAGGTGTTCTAATGGTTCAAGTTAAAATTTGCGGCTTGATGAAACAAGCAGATATTCAAGCCGTCAATGACGCAGCAGCCGACTTTGCCGGATTTGTATTCGCACCCGGCCGTCACCAGGTATCCTTGACAACTGCCTTAAAGTTGCGGGCCGGATTAGCGCCTAACATCCAAGCGGTCGGCGTCTTCGTAAACGAGTCCATTGATGAGATCTTAGCTATTTACCAGGCTGGCGCAATCGACATTGCCCAGCTCCACGGCAAAAGCACTCCGGATGAAATTAAAATTCTCCACGCTGCCGGCCTCAAGGTCATTCAGGTCTTCGAACGCCAATCAATTGAGCTAAATTCCCGCGCTGATTACTTGATGGTCGATAGTGGCAAGGGCAGTGGTCAGGCATTGAACTGGCAAAATATCCCCCATGTTGATCGCCCGCTCATCCTTGCTGGTGGCTTAACGCCTATTAACATCAACCAGGCTATCCAGCTCGTCAATCCAACGGTCGTCGACGTCTCAAGTGGCGTCGAAACCAACGGCGTCAAAGATCCAAATAAAATCATGAACTTTATAAAAAATGCGAAAGAGGAAATTGTCCTATGAAAAATTTAACTGAAGATAAACAACAAAAGCGTCCCGGAATTTTCGCCAATACATATGGCGGCCAATACATTCCAGAAACATTGATGACAGAACTCGAAAAAGTCGACAAAGCTTTTCACACTTTAAAGGATGACCCGGATTTTCAAGCTGAATTACACGACCTGTTAACAAACTACGCCAATCGGCCATCGCTTCTCTACTATGCGAAAAACATGACCGAAGACCTCGGTGGTGCCAAGATCTACCTGAAACGCGAAGACTTAAATCATACCGGGGCTCATAAAATCAACAACGTGATTGGCCAGGCACTACTGGCAAAACATTTGGGCAAAAAGCGTCTAATCGCTGAAACCGGCGCCGGCCAACACGGGGTCGCAACGGCCACAATCGCCGCCCTGTTCGGAATGGAATGTGAAATCTTCATGGGAAAAGAAGACACTGATCGCCAGAAGTTAAACGTCTACCGAATGGAACTGTTGGGCGCTAAAGTCCACCCGGTTACAACCGGCTCGATGGTCTTAAAAGATGCGATCAATGCCACTTTACAGGAGTGGGCAAGTCGTTCCGAAGACACCTTCTACGTCATGGGTTCGGCTGTGGGGCCTTATCCGTTCCCCGAAATGGTTAAATATTTCCAAAGTGTCATCAGCAAGGAATCCAAACAACAGTTAAAAGCCAAGGAAAACACCCTTCCTGATATGGTTGTCGCCTGTGTCGGTGGTGGCAGTAACGCCATCGGCAGCTTTGCCGACTACATCGATGATCCAAGCGTTCAATTAGTCGGCGTTGAAGCAGCCGGAAAAGGCGTCAACACTGATCAAACAGCCGCTACGATTGAACGGGGTTCTGTCGGGATTTTCCACGGCATGAAATCACTGTTCCTCCAAAATGAAGATGGCCAAATCAATCCGGTTTACTCCATCTCAGCCGGCTTAGATTATCCGGGTGTTGGCCCGGAACACGCTGCGCTTGCCACAGAAGGTCGAGCCGATTATGTCGGGATTACCGATGACGAAGCCGTTGAAGCCTTTGAATACATCGCCCGCCAAGAAGGAATCGTTGCCGCAATCGAAAGCTGTCACGCAGTTGCTTACGTCGAAAAGATTGCCCCAACCATGTCCAAGGACCAAATCATCGTCTGCACCCTCTCAGGTCGTGGTGATAAAGACGTTGCCAGCATCGCCAAATACAAAGGAGTCGATATTGATGAGTAATTTAACTGAGATTTTTAAAAACCATAAGGCATTTATTCCGTTTGTGGTCGCTGACGACCCGGATTTTGAGACCACCGTTGACAATATCGTGGCGCTGGCAAATGGCGGGGCAGACATCGTCGAAGTTGGAATTCCATTTTCCGACCCAATCGCTGATGGCGGCGTGATTCAAGCCGCTGATCTTAGAGCATTTGCGGCCGGTGTCCGGACCAAGACGGTATTTGAAATTGTCGAAGCGGCCCGTAAACGCACAGATGTGCCAATTGTTTTCCTGACTTATTTGAATATCGTCTTCAAATACGGTTACGATGCATTTTGTAAGAAGTGCCAGGAATTAGACATCTCTGGTCTGGTCATTCCTGACATGCCATACGAAAGTCGCGAAGATATCGTCCCAACTGCGGATAAATATGGCATCGACATCATTCCATTGATTGCCCCTACTTCTGGCCACCGTGTCGAAAAGATTGCCAAAGCGGCCTCGGGATTCATCTACGTCGTCTCTTCACTGGGAATTACCGGCGAACGAAACGAGTTCTTCAACGGTTTGAAGGACTTAGTCACAGAAATCAAGCGCTATACAGATGTCCCCACCGCAATCGGCTTTGGTGTTCATACACCGGAACAAGCCAAAACGATGGCAAAAATCGCGGACGGCGTAATCATCGGCAGTGCGATTGTCGATATCGTCGCCAAGAAGAAACAAGCAGCCCCTCAAGCAGTTGAAGCATTTACCAAATCCATCCGAACTGCGGTGGATGAGGCTGAAGCGGAAAAAGCACGGGTATAGAAATAGGTAAAGAGGACCGTTAGCGAAAAGACGTCGCCAACGGTCCTCTTTTAGTCCAAATAGCCAGTATCCTTTATCAGACACCGTGATATACTGATTTTGACAATAATTTTATACGAAACTACTTGCCGATCATCAATTTAAGTAAATCGAGGTTGCATTATGTCTCCCATTCTTCCAAACAAAACAGAATTCATTCCAAAAGCTACCGCAAACGAGCATGAAATCTTCATGGCCATGCGAACCTATCCCGATAACGTCAAGGTCTATCATCCCCACGGTCGAATCGATGCGACGTCGGTCTTCT
>NZ_JAXGWW010000082.1:0-8355 GCF_040773105.1 Lentilactobacillus sp. | reverse complement strand
TCAAGGGCATCAAAGGCGCTTTGCATTTCTTTTTCAACTTGCTTTTGAAAATCCTCGGTCAGTTTTTGTTTGCGATCAATCGTAATCGGTTCGCCAAAAGCAACCGTAATTCGTTTCCTTGTAAATAACTGTTTGAACGTTAATGGGCCTTGATAGACGGTTGGCACTAAAGGTACTCCGGATAACTGAGCGATTAAGGCCGCACAACTTTTTAATTGAGTCGAGTGGCGGGTTCCGGATGGAAACAGGATCAAAGACAGGTCGGATTTACGTAGAATTCTAACCGGCTTTTTAATCGCTGAGGGGCCGGGATTGTCACGATCGACAGAAAAGGCATTGGCGTGTAGTAAGACCCAACGCAAAATTGGATTTTTGAACAATTCTTTTTTAGCCATAAAGCTGAATTTCTTGGGACTTGCTGCCAACGCAAAGTAAATTGGGTCGAACCATGTTCGATGGGGTCCGACTAAGATATAATTGCCTTTTGGAAGCCGATCTTTGTGTTCGTACCTGGCGTTTCCATTGATAATGAACACTAGGATTCGAACCAGCACTCTCATGAATGAATAAAACAATTCATTTCCTTCTTTCATATCTGATAGAATAATATTAACTTAAAGTTGAAGGATTTGGCAAACTTAATTGTGAAGGAACTCGATGATATGCAAGTAGAATTACAGAATGGTGAACGAATTGACCAATTATACAGCAAAGGGATCCAAATTATCCAAAGCAAAGACGTTTTTTCGTTTTCACTGGATGCGGTGTTACTGGCCGATTTTGTTAAAGTTAACGGGCACAAAACCCGTCAGATTGTGGACTTATGTTCCGGCAACGGGGCGGTGGGGCTTTTTTTAAGTGAAAAAACGGCTGCGCACATCACGATGGTTGAGATTCAGGAACGATTGGCGGAAATGGCACAGCGAAGCATTCAATTAAATGAGTTGGGTGCTCAAATTGATGTGGTCAATGATGATCTCAAAAACGCCGCTAAATACATTAACAAAGATTCTGTTGATATTGTTGCCTGCAATCCGCCTTATTTCGTGAACTACGAAGACAGCGAAAAAAATCCAAATCAGTATTTGGCAATTGCTAGGCATGAGTTAACCACCAACTTGGACGAGATTGTGAACTGTGCTGCCGGTTTGTTGAAAATGAACGCCAAGCTTTTCATGGTCTACCGTCCGGATCGATTGACCGACCTGTTGGTTGCACTCAGAGCCCATCGACTGGAACCCAAGCGGTTGAAATTTGTTCGCCCACGACAGGGTGAAAATGCCAATATGGTGTTGGTTGAGGCTATAAAAGACGGTAAACCGAATGGGCTTAAGGTGGAACCTGACGTCTTGACCTATGATGGCGATGACTATACTGACGAAGTGAAGATGATGCTTTATGGATCAGGAAAATAAATATTATATGTATGTTTTGTTATGCGAAGATCAGACACTTTACACCGGGTTTTCCACGGATGTTGAAAGAAGATTTCAACAGCATGTGAACGGGACTGGTGCAAAATACACCCGGTCGCACCAGCCATTGAAAATTTTATTCAAAAAACAGTTTGTGAATAAACACGATGCTTTAAGCGCGGAGTATGCATTTAAACAGCTCACAAGGTCGCAGAAACTGAACTATTTGGAAAAGCAGGGCATCAAATTGAAGTGAATTATTACACAAAGTTCAAAAAAGGAATGAAAATTATTATCAAATAGTGTTATAATTTAAGTAATCTATTAGGAGGTAATATTCGTGAAAATTATTGCATATGGCATTCGTGACGATGAGAAACCTTATTTAGACAAGTGGAGTGAAGAAAACCCCGACGTTGAAGTTGCTTCAACCGGTGAATTGCTCGATGAATCAACTGTTGATCAAGCAAAGGGCGCTGATGGTGTTGTTACCTATCAACAAAAGCCTTACACTGCCGCTGTTTTGGATAAGTTAGGCAGCTTTGGTATCAAGTTCCTTTCACTTCGTAACGTGGGTGTTGACAACATTGATGTCGACGCTGCAAAGCGTAACGGAATTCAAGTAACCAACGTTCCCGCATATTCTCCAGAAGCAATTGCCGAGTTCACCGTAACTCAATTAATGAGATTACTTCGTCGGACCAACACATTTGACCGTAAACAGGCCAATGGGGACCTTCGTTGGGCACCAGACATTGCTGACGAATTGAACCAAATGACTGTTGGTGTCTTTGCTACTGGCCGTATTGGTCGCGCTGCAATGCGCATCTACAAGGGCTTTGGTGCCAAGGTCATCGCTTATGATATTTATCATAATCCTGAACTTGAAAAAGAAGGCGTCTACGTGGATACACCTGAAGAGCTTTATGCCCAATCAGATGTCATCTCATTACACGCCCCAGCCACTAAAGAAAACGAACACATGATTAACGATCAGACACTTGCTAAAATGAAAGATGGTGTCTTCATCCTTAACCCAGCTCGCGGTGCCCTGATTGACACCGACGCATTAATCCGTGCCCTTGACTCAGGCAAAGTTGGCGGAGCCGCAATTGATACTTACGAAGACGAAGTTGGTATTTTCAACACTGACTTTGGCAGCTTTGACAAGATTCCAGACGATCGTCTTAAGAACTTGATGAAGCGCGAAAACGTTTTGGTAAGTCCACATATTGCCTTCTACACGAAGCGTGCCGTTCGTAACATGGTATTCTTTGCAATGGATGCAAACAAGTCATTGATCAGCACTGGTAAATCAGACAAATTAGTTCAACTTTAAAGTTGACTTTTTGCTAAAAAATAAAGAGGTTTCAGATGAGCTGAAAAGCTTGTCTGAAACCTCTTATTTTGTTGAAAAACGCCTCAATCTACTTGTGCAGCCAAATCCATTAACAGGTCCCTTAATTCAGCAGGATTTTTCACTGTTTGATCAGGAATGATCTGTGGGTCGGCAATTGGACTTTGGTGATTATTGTACCAAACCGTTTCCCAACCGGCTTTTTTGGCGGGAACAATATCTTCATAGTATGAACTGCCAATGTAGATCATTTCATTTCCACGGAGATTAAATTTTCGATTCATCAACGTGAAAATTAATGGGTCCGGCTTTTTGGCGTTGGCATCCTCAGAGGTGATGATTTGGTCACGACCGAACCAATGGTGAAGTTTCAGTTTCATAATTTTGGCGAGTTGGACTTCGTTGGAGCCATTGGTAATGATTCCAAGTTGGAATTTGCTGGCCAGCTCGTTGAAGAGGGTGGTTAAGCCGTCAAATAGGTGAATGGAATTACTTGCCAATTGGTAAGCCTCGGAAAAAGCAGCCGCCGTTTCTTGAGACAATCCATTTAAATCAAATCGTTTAAATGTGTGGTGCAGTGAGTGGAAGTTGATTTCATCTTCAGATAGTTTTATGTTGGAGTCTGAGTTGGATTCCGCAATTGCAAGTTGTTCTTGCTGGGTATAGTTCGAAAAGACATTATCCATGAGTTCATCAGACAAGTTCAAATTGAATGTTTCATTAAACGCTTGATTGAACGAAGGCTTCGTGTCGTAAAGTGTATCGTCAACATCAAAAACGATGGCTTTAATCATGTCATATATTCCTCCTTGCCACGAAACATCATTCTAACATGTTTCATAGAAATTTAACAATTTTGTCCGTGAAATTCATGCTTATTCAGGATTTTTGCTTGCGCTTACGGCAGTTTTCCTTTATACTTTTAAAGGTGTTTTAAATACACACCCAGCGTGATGTTGTGGGAGTTGCCAGGGATGGTTCCGATGACAGATGATCGTTGGGGAGGATAAAAACAATATGGAGGCTACATTATGGCTGTTATTTCTATGAAACAATTACTGGAAGCCGGAGTACATTTCGGTCACCAAACTCGTCGTTGGAACCCAAAGATGAAAGAATATATCTTTACTGAACGTAACGGTATTTACATCATTGACTTGCAAAAGACGGTTAAGCTGATTGACGTTGCTTACAACTTCATGAAGGACGAAGCTGCTAAGGGAGCCGTTGTTCTGTTTGTTGGAACTAAGAAGCAGGCACAGGATTCAATCGCTGAAGAAGCAACTCGTGCCGGCCAATACTATGTTAACAATCGTTGGCTTGGTGGTACCTTAACCAACTGGGAAACCATCCAATCACGTGTTAAGCGTTTGAAGGATCTTAAGAAGATGTCTACTGATGGTACTTTTGACATTCTGCCAAAGAAGGAAGTTTCACTTTTGATCAAGCAGGAACAAAAGTTGGAACGATTCTTGGGTGGTATCGAAGATATGCCTAAGGTTCCGGATGTGATGTTTATCGTTGATCCTCGTAAAGAGCAAATTGCCGTTCACGAAGCAATGAAGTTAAACATTCCAATCGTTGCCATGGTTGATACCAACACTGATCCAGATCAAATCGACGTTGTGATCCCATCAAACGACGATGCCATTCGTGCCGTTCGTTTGATCACTTCAAAGATGGCTGACGCAATCATCGAAGGCCGTCAAGGTGAAGATGACGTCAACGAAAAGACCTTTGAAGGTAAAGATGGCGACAAGAAAGACAAAAAAGAAGATTCAATTGAAGACATTGCAGACGCCGTTGAAGGCAGCAATGATTCTGACAAATAAATATTAGCACTTAGGCTGACTCTATCGCTTTGGACCAATTTGGCCTTGGTGTGGAGTCAGTTTTTAGTCATAATCAATAGGAGGCCACGAACATGGCAAAAATTTCAGCATCTCAAGTTATGGACTTACGTAAAAAGACCGGCGTTGGTATGATGGACGCGAAGAAAGCGCTCGTTGCAACTGAAGGCGATTTTGACAAGGCAATCGAAGTACTCCGTGAAAAGGGTGTTGCCAAGGCTGAAAAGAAGAGCGACCGGGTTGCTGCCAACGGTTTGGCAACAATTGCTTATGATGGTAATACTGCTGCAATCGTTGAAATCAACTCAGAAACCGATTTCGTTGCTTCAAGTGATCCATTCAAGGAACTGGTTAAGCGGGTAAGTGCCGCAATCGTTGCGAACAAGCCTGCAGACGTTGATGCTGCGCTCGAATTAAAGACTGACAAAGGCACCGTTAAAGATGACTTGATTGAAACCACTCAAGTTACCGGTGAAAAAGTAACCTTGCGTCGTTTTACATTAGTTGAAAAGAACGATGATGAAGTATTCGGCTCATATCTGCACAATGGTGGTTTAATTGGCGCATTGGTTCTGCTTAAGGGTGCCGATGCCGATACTGCAAAAGACGTTGCAATGCACGTTGCTGCAACAAATCCTGAATACCTTAACAAGGATGAAGTACCAGCTGACCGCTTAGCTCACGAAAAAGAAATTCTCAAACAGGAAGCTTTGAATGAAGGTAAGCCTGAAAAGATCGTTGAAAAGATGGTTGAAGGTCGTCTTCACAAGTTTTTGGCTGAAATCTGCCTTGAAGATCAAGACTTCGTTAAAGACCCAGATATGACTGTTTCAAAATATGTTGCATCAAAGAATGGTTCAATCGTTCAATTCGTTCGCTATGAAGTTGGTGAAGGAATCGAAAAGAAGCAACAAAGCTTTGAAGATGAAGTACGGGACCAATTAAAGTAATTCAATGAATAATCAAAGTGGGACGAGGGGCAATTGCTGCTTGTCCCACTTTTTTTACGATTTAACCACAATCTGGTATTTGAATTGGTACTGGCATTAAATTTGAACTGGGCATATTTATCGCGTATTTTTTGAAATGATGGTCATAATAATTAATAAAGAATTATTGAAAATACGTGTTTTCTTGTTGATTGCAAGCTTAATATGCTAGAATTAGTAGTAATGATTAACTATGGGAGGCACTTAGATGTCTAAAGTAAAATACAATCGAATCATTTTAAAATTGAGTGGTGAAGCCTTAGCCGGAGATCGCGGCTTTGGCATTAATCCACCCGTTATTAAGAACGTCGCCCAAGAAATCAAAGATATTTTTGATCTGGGTGTTCAAATCGGCATCGTCGTTGGTGGCGGTAATATGTGGCGCGGTGAATCCGGGGCCGAGATGGGCATGGAACGCGCCCAAGCTGATTATATCGGTATGTTAGGGACCACCATGAACGGACTCGCACTTCAGGACAATCTAGAACATCTGGGTGTTCCGACTCGAGTTCAAACATCGATTGAAATGAGACAGATTGCTGAACCATACATTCGCCGAAAGGCAGTTCGTCACCTTGAAAAAGGGCGGGTTGTGATTTTTGCGGCTGGAACTGGAAATCCATATTTTTCAACAGATACGACAGCCGCTTTACGGGCCGCTGAAATTAACGCCGATGCGATTTTGATGGCGAAAAACGGCGTTGATGGCATTTATTCTGCTGATCCACGGACGGATAAAGATGCCGTTAAGTTTGATACCCTTTCTTACATGGATATCTTAGAAAAAGGCCTCAAAGTAATGGACTCGACTGCCAGTTCACTATCGATGGATAATCATATTCCGTTGGTTGTTTTCAATTTAAACAAGCCCGGAAATATTCGCAAAGTTGTGACTGGCGAAAGCATTGGAACAACAGTTAAGGAGAAATAAATATGGCAGACGCACAATCAGTGTTAAATGAAGCAAAAGAAAAAATGAAGAAAGCCCGCGAAGTCCTCGAACGTGAACTTGGTAGTATTCGTGCCGGTCATGCCAATGCGAGCTTATTAAGCGGTGTAACGGTTGATTATTACGGTGCACCGACACCCTTAAACCAAATTGCTTCCATTTCAATTCCGGAAGCACGGGTTATTTTAATCACGCCGTATGATAAGACGGCCCTTGAAAACATCGAAAAGGGAATTTATGAAGCCGACTTGGGGATTAGCCCCGCCAATGATGGTACGGCCATTCGGTTGGCAGTCCCAGCATTGACTGAGGATCGCCGTAAAGAAATCGCCAAGCAGGTAAAGGCAACTGGTGAGAAGAGTAAAGTGGCCATCAGAAATGTTCGCCGTGAAGCAATGGATACTTTGAAACGCAGCAACAAGAACGAAGATATTACAGATGACGAACTTCATCGCTTTGAAGATCAAGTCCAGAAGTTAACGGATGATTCGATTAAGGGCGTCGATAATATTGTCGCTGATAAAGAAAAAGAAGTAATGAACGGTTAGAAAGAGGGACAATATCATGGCAGATAACAATAATAATCAATCAGATAATGACGAAATTGCAGTGGTACCAGGAACAGACGAATTCGAAAAAATGTTGTTTAAATTAAACACGCCAGTCACGGAAGATAATTTAGGCGTATTAGATTACAATAATGGTCACTTACAGCCTGTTCAAGACGGGTTGTATGCCATGCCTGCCTACGTTACGGATGACTTCAACCTGTTTTTCATCGTTTCTCAACTTGTTGAAGACGATTGGGTCATTGCGTTTTCAACGGCCACAATTGAAAATGATAACGAAATCACCGATTTATCCGAACCTTACACCACCGGTAAGGGGTTAAATCTCCTGGGCCAAAAGAGTCCTGAAGATGCTAATAAATTGTTGAAGTATTTCAATACGCTTGCTGAAGCAAAACGTGGTGAATGGCGCATGGTTGAACGTCCCGATGGTGCAACGGACTAATAATTAAGTGCATTTTAGGATGAGTTTTACTTCTCATCCTTTATTTTTGCCTTAAGGTCATTTAAGGAGCGTGCAATGTTTAACAACACACAAAATAATCAACAGTCAGAAGAACACTTGGATATGAATCGCATTCCTGAACACGTCGCGATTATCATGGACGGGAATGGTCGATGGGCTAAAAAGCGCCACATGCCAAGAATTGCTGGCCATAAACGTGGAATGGAAACCGTTAAGACGATTACGAAGGTTGCCAGCAAGATGGGGGTTAAGGTATTAACCCTATACGCATTTTCGACGGAAAATTGGAAACGACCACATGATGAAGTGAGCTATTTGATGGGATTACCGGTCAAATTTTTCAATGACTTTGTGCCCGAACTGGTTGAGAATAATGTTCAAGTTCGGGTGATGGGGTTGATCGACCAACTGCCGGCTCAGACACAACAGGCAGTTCACGACGCGGTCAAAGATACTGCTCATTGTACTGGTATGATTTTGAACTTTGCCCTCAATTACGGCAGTCGGTTAGATATCACCTTGGCCATGAAGCAAATTGTGGATGGCGTCGTGGATGGCAAGCTTGATCCGGATGAAATCGACGATCAAACGATTTCGGATCATCTCATGACCGGTTTTTTAGGTCAATTAGCTGATCCGGACCTGCTGATTCGAACCAGCGGGGAAGAGCGCATTTCAAATTTCTTGCTTTGGCAGATTGCCTACAGTGAACTGGTCTTTACGGACGTTCTTTGGCCTGACTTTGATAAAGATGTGTTCG
>NZ_JAXGWW010000081.1:0-8383 GCF_040773105.1 Lentilactobacillus sp. | reverse complement strand
TGGGCTTCTTTTCGTATTAAAGATATTTCGGACGTTGATATGTACGACGTCGATTTCCTATTGGAAAAATTATTCGATTTAAGTCCAACGGCCCTCTTAATTCGGTATCGGCAAAAGATGCCCGCCAAACAGTGGCTGGAATTCCAAACGGCAGTCAGCAAGCTTGAAGCCGGAACGCCACCACAGTATATCGTGGGCAAGGCGGATTTTTATGGCAGCACATTGACGGTGACGCCGGATGTGTTGATTCCCCGCGTGGAAACCGAGGAACTGGTTGACTGGGTTTTAAATGAAGCCACGGCTGATCATCTCAGTGTCTTGGATATTGGGACCGGCAGCGGGGCGATTGCGATTGCGTTAAAAAAAGCACGCCCCAACTGGCAGGTAACTGCAAGTGACCTGTCAGAGGCGGCCCTTGAAGTCGCGATGGAAAATGCCCGTCAAAATCAGGCAGATATTCAGTTTGTTCTCAGTGATGTTTTTGCCCGGATTTCGTCACAATTTGACATCATTGTGTCAAACCCACCCTATATTGCATACGACGAAAAGCGCTATATGGATGCCAGCGTTATTAAAAGCGAGCCGGACATGGCACTTTATGCCGCTGATGAGGGATTGGCAGTTTACCGGAAAATTGCTGTCGGAGCCGACGCGCACTTAACTGCCCATGGCCGACTATTTTT
Source organism: Lentilactobacillus sp. (assembly GCF_040773105.1). NCBI lineage: Bacteria > Bacillati > Bacillota > Bacilli > Lactobacillales > Lactobacillaceae > Lentilactobacillus > Lentilactobacillus sp. The sequence goes on along the minus strand of NZ_JAXGWW010000081.1, from coordinate 7,700 downwards.
GGAAATTGGCTTTAAACAAGAAAAAGCCGTTAGTGATATTTTTCAAGCCGCGCTGCCAAAGGCGAAGGTGATTGGCAAACATGACGTTGCCGGACACCAACGGATGATTCAAGTAAAGAAATGAAGGTTATATAATATGGAAACATTAGTCTTAAAAGCAACCCAACTGGACCAAGCTGCTGATTTTCTCAAAAAAGGGGAGTTGGTCGCATTTCCCACCGAAACGGTGTATGGATTGGGTGCGGATGCCACCAACGAGGCGGCCGTTAAAAAAGTCTATGCTGCCAAGGGACGTCCGAGCGATAATCCTTTGATTGTGACGGTTTCAAGCGTTTCAATGGTTGAACAATTTGTGCAGCCGCTTTCCGATGAGGCACGTCATTTGATCCAAAAGTTTTGGCCAGGGTCATTGACGATGATTTTCAAGTTAAAGCCGAATGCGTTGTCAAAAACCGTTACCGGTGGACTTGACACCGCGGCGTTCAGATTTCCAAATAATCAAACGACCCTTGACCTGATCTCCAAGGCTGGGGTACCAATTGTCGGACCATCGGCCAACACCTCTGGCAAGCCAAGTCCCACAACCGCCAAGCATGTTTACCATGACCTTAATGGCAAAATTGCGGCGATCGTTGATGGCGGGCCGACAACGGTTGGCGTTGAGTCGACTATTTTGGATATGTCAGTTGACACACCTTCAATTTTACGACCCGGTGCGGTCACTAAAGAAGACATCGAGGCAGTGATCCACAGACCGGTCATTGACGAGTTGCATCATGTTGGCGCGAAGCAAACGCCAAAGGCTCCCGGAATGAAATACAAGCATTATGCCCCGGCCGCCCAGGTGTACATTGTCGATCCGGACGATGACTGGCACGACGTGGTGGACTGGATCAAGTCCCATCCGCAATCAGTGGGTGTCATGGCGTTTGATCACGTGATTAAAACCATTAACTGGCCGGATAACGCCGACGTCATTTCACTGGGCAGTGATGCTAAAAGTGCCGCTCACGATTTGTTTGCGGAATTACGGGATTTTGATAATCACCCCGAGTATAAAATTATCTTTACGCAAGGCATTGACCCTGAGGGGATTGGCGAGGCTTATATGAATCGATTGAACAAATCGGCTGGGCAAATGCATTTCAAGCAGTTATAATTTATTTGTACCAAATAAATTAGTGAGGTGTTGCAGTTGAACTACGATTATAAACAGCAGGATCCAGAACTTTGGGATGCAATTGCCAATGAAGAGAACCGTCAGGAACATAATATTGAACTGATCGCGTCTGAGAATATCGTATCAAACGCTGTTCGTGCCGCTCAGGGTTCCGTATTGACCAACAAGTACGCCGAAGGATACCCGGGTCGCAGATATTACGGCGGCTGTGAGTACATTGATGTCGTTGAACAGTTGGCAATTGACCGTGCCAAGGAATTATTTGGCGCAGAATATGCCAACGTGCAGCCTCACTCAGGTTCCCAGGCGAACCAGGAAGTATACGCTGCCTTCTTAAAGCCTGGAGACAGAATTCTTGGGATGGGTTTGGATGCCGGCGGCCATTTGAGCCACGGTGCCAAGGTCAGCTTCTCGGGAAAATTGTATGATTCCTTTTCATACGGACTTGATCCAAAGACGCAGCTGATTGACTACGATGAGGTGGCCAAGATTGCCCAAATCGTGCAGCCTAAGCTGATTATTGCCGGTGCTTCTGCGTACAGCCGAATCATCGACTGGCAAAAATTCCGCGAGATTGCCGACTCGGTTGGTGCTTATTTGATGGTTGATATGGCACATATTGCCGGCCTTGTGGCAACTGGCTTGCATCCAAGTCCAGTGCCCGTTGCCGACGTTGTGACCACCACCACTCATAAGACGCTTCGCGGTCCTCGTGGCGGCTTGATTCTTGCAAAAGAAAAGTATGCTAAGAAGCTTAATTCTGCTGTCTTTCCGGGCAGTCAGGGTGGTCCTTTGGAACATGTTATTGCCGGAAAAGCTGCAGCATTTTATGAAGATTTACAACCTGAATTTAAGACGTACGGTGAACAAGTGATCAAAAACGCCCAGGCGATGGCGGAAGTCTTTGAGAATTCCAAGACGGTTTCTGTTTTGACCGGCGGAACGGACAATCATTTGATGACGATCAATCTCACCCAGACATCATTAAACGGAAAAGAGTTACAAAACGTATTGGATTCGGTTCACATTACAACCAACAAAGAATCCATTCCAAACGACCCATTGCCACCTTCGAAGACCAGCGGGTTGCGGTTGGGAACGCCAGCCATCACAACACGCGGCTTTAAAGAAGACGATGCGCGTCAAGTTGCCAACCTCATTTTGCAGGTGATCGACAACCCAACTGATGAAAAGAACTTGCAGGATGTCTCTGCCAAAGTTGAAAAATTAACGGCTGATCATCCGATCAATCAATAAATTTATGAGGCTTGAAACTAATTGGGGTTTCAAGCCTTTTTGTATGCTTTTCCCGACCACATATGTGATACAATTATTTCGGAATACAAAAAGGAGTGGGAATATAATGGGTAAGTTTCAAGTTATGGATCATCCACTGATTCAGCACAAATTATCGCTGATCAGGGACAAAAATTGCGGTACAAAAGAATTTCGGGAAATCGTTAACGAAATTGCGACTTTGATGGCGTTTGAAGTATCTCGTGACATGCCGCTGGCAGATGTTGATATTGAGACACCGGAAGGCATTGCACACGCCAAACAAATTTCTGGAAAGAAAGTGGCCATCGTTCCAATCTTGCGAGCAGGGATTGGAATGGTCGACGGCATGCTGAACTTAATTCCAGCTGCCAAGGTTGGTCACATTGGGATGTATCGTGACGAAAAGACACTTGAACCTCACGAATACTTTGTGAAGCTGCCTTCAGACATTGATCAACGTCAGATTTTTGTTGTCGATCCAATGTTGGCCACCGGTGGTTCTTCCATCATGGCGATTGACGCGCTGAAGAAGCGTGGAGCTTCAAACATCAAGTTTGTTTGCCTGGTTGCCGCTCCAGAAGGTGTTAAGGCACTTGAAAAAGCACATCCGGATGTTGATATTTATACCGCTGCGCTTGATGAAAAATTAAATGATAAAGGTTATATCGTACCTGGCCTCGGTGATGCCGGTGATCGTTTGTTTGGGACGAAATAGCGAAGGGGGCTGAAGCAAATATCAATTTTGTTTTCAGCCTTTTGTCGTCATTAACAAAGAATTTTAATTTTGATGACCAAATCATTAAGCGACTCAACGTGATTCACGTTCAGTAAAGGAACCGGGTGTCGGATATGTGCGTCCAGCCTACTGTTTAAAGGCAACGCCCGTGTCAATATTGTTTTGAATTTTGGAATGATTGGTGGTATGATTTCAATTGTATTTGAACACGGCTCTGTGTTCATTACCATCGCAATGTTTCACTTTGGTATTATTGTCTTCTGGACCAAAACCAGATTGATTTGCATGCGTGATTATATCGAGGAAAGAGGTGAGATTTTGTGGGAGATTCTGCTGCTTCTACTTTTGAATTCTTAGGACTGACATTTAATGTCGGTAATATGATTTCAATCTTATTAGCCTGCGTTGTCGTTTTAGTCCTTGTATATGCGTTGTCGAGGCATCTAACTTTGAAGCCGGGCAAAGCACAGAATGTTTTAGAATATGCGGTAGACTTTACTAATGGTATTGTCCGAAGCTCAATTTCCGGAGAAACAAGTAGAACCCTTGGATTATGGGGATTTACATTGTTTATGTTCATCATTGTTGCGAACTTGCAAGGACTCTTTTTGCATATCGATATCTCTGGTGTAACATATGTCAAAAGTCCAACTTCTGACCCGGTGGTTGCAATGACTTTGGCACTTATGACTTTAACGCTTGCCCAATTCTTGGGAATCCGTAAGTTAGGTTATAAGGGACATTTTCAAAATTATTTGAAGCCATTCGTATTATTCTTACCAATTAACTTGTTCGAAGAATTTACAAATTTCCTGACTTTAGGATTGCGACTTTACGGTAACATCCTGTCAGGTGAAATGCTTCTTGGGATCATTATTGGTATGTCGCATGGTGGAGCAGTTATGTGGATTGTGTCATTCATCCTTGAGCTGGCTTGGACAGGTTTCTCAGTCTTTATTGGATGTATTCAAGCCTACGTTTTTGTGACGTTATCATCCGTATATATTTCACGAAAGCTCGAGCTGGAAGATTAGTAAAACTATTTTGGAGACTATTAAGGAGGATTTTTAATTATGGGAGCAATTGCTGCAGGTATTGCAATGGCTGGTGCCGCTATTGGTGGAGCTATTGGTGATGGTATCTTAATTTCAAAGATGTTGGAAGGTATGGCACGTCAGCCAGAATTATCCGGACAACTTCGTAGTAACATGTTCATCGGTGTTGGTTTGGTTGAAGCTATGCCTATCATCGCCTTCGTTGTTGCTTTACTAGTTATGAACAAGTAATTACTAGTTTAGTCAAATACACAAAGAAGGAGGTGCCAATTGATGTTTTCATATTCAGTAGTTGGAGCTCAGCTTTATGTTGGTGATATGCTGTTTGTCATGCTCACATTTCTTGTATTAATGTGGTTGATCAAACTTGTTGCATGGAAGCCAGTTACGAAGATGATGCAAGACCGTTCAGATAAAATTGTTAATGATATTGATTCCGCCAAAGAATCACGGACAAAGGCAGCTGAACTTGCTCAAAAACGTCAGGCTGAATTAGATAAGACTCGTGATGACGCGAATGGAATTATTAACAATGCAAAACAGACTGGACAAAGACAACGAGAACAAATCGTTGAAGATGCTCGAAATGAAGCATCTAATCTTAAGAGTTCTGCTGAAAAGGATATTGAACAACAGCGACAAGAAGCTTTGGCTAATTCTCGAAAAGATGTGGCAAGCCTTTCTATTGAAATTGCATCCAAGATTATTTCAAAAGAATTAAACGAAGATGATCAAAAAGGGCTTGTAGACTCTTACATTGAAGGGTTGGGTAAGCAGAAATGACATTAGATAATATGAGCGCTTCAAAAAAATATGCAAAAGCCATGTTTGAAGTTCTTAGTGATTCTAATGAACTTGAAACCGGCTATGCTGATTTGATTGAACTACGAAAAATTTTTGCTGCTAATCCAAAGTTGATTGATATTCTCGATGATATTCGAGTTGCAGATGATGAGAAACAATCATTACTGGCTCCTATCACCCAAAATGCATCAGATTTTATTAATAATTTTCTTAAAGTTGTTGGCAGTTATCGTCGATTTCCACAAATTTTGGACATTATTGACCAATTTCAGAAAATCTACGAAGACGACAAGAAGATTGTCAGAGCAGAGGTTGTTTCGGCTTCCCCGCTTGATGACGATCAGCTTGATCGTTTAGCCAAGGCTTTCGAAAAACGAGTTGGCGCTGTAAAGGCGATTTTTGATACTAAAGTTGATCAATCATTAATCGGCGGAATTGTGATCCGTTCGTCCGATGTGATTATCGACGGCAGTGTGAAGACTCGAATTAATAAAGTTAAGGAATTATTGTTGAACTAACGATATCTATTTAAAGAGGTGAAACTTATGAGCATTAAAGCTGAGGAAATCAGTGCTCTTATTAAGCAACAGTTACAAGGCTATAAGAACGAGCTCGACGTTGAAGAAACAGGTATCGTTACATATGTTGGTGATGGTATTGCTCGTGCTCATGGTCTCGAAAACGCGTTGTCTGGGGAGTTGCTCGACTTCGGCCACGGCGTTTATGGAATGGTCCAAAACTTGGAAACCAATGATGTTGGTATCATGATTTTAGGCGATGACACAGATATCCGTGAAGGTGACTCTGTAAAGAGAACCGGCCGAATTATGGAAGTTCCTGTTGGGGACGATATGATTGGACGAGTTGTTAATTCACTCGGTGAACCAATCGATGGAAAGGGCCCTATCAAGGCCGACGATCACAAAGCAATTGAACATAAAGCACCAGGTGTTATGGATCGTCAATCTGTTTTTGAACCATTACAGACCGGTATTAAAGCGATCGATTCTTTGATTCCAATTGGTAGAGGTCAGCGTGAGTTGATCATTGGAGACCGTAAAACTGGTAAGACTTCAATCGCCATTGATACGATCCTGAACCAAAAGGGTCAAAACATGAAATGTATTTACGTTGCGATTGGACAGAAACAATCAACTGTTCGTACTGCCGTAAGTACTTTAGAAAAGTATGGCGCAATGGATTACACGACTGTTATTTCAGCCGGACCATCCGAACCAGCATCACTGCTGTATATTGCACCATATGCCGGCGCTACGATGGGTGAATACTTCATGCATAAGGGTCAACACGTTTTGATTGTCTATGATGACTTATCAAAACAGGCTGATGCTTACCGTGAGTTATCACTTATTCTTCGTCGTCCTCCAGGTCGTGAAGCTTATCCTGGTGATATTTTCTATACCCACTCACGTTTATTGGAACGTGCTGCTAAGTTGAGTGACAAGTTGGGTGGCGGTTCAATGACTGCTCTTCCAATCGTTGAAACTCAAGCAGGGGATGTTTCCGCTTATATCCCAACCAACGTTATTTCCATTACTGATGGACAGATCTTCTTGGACGCCGACAGTTTCTATTCTGGTGTTCGACCAGCCGTTGATGCCGGAACTTCTGTTTCTCGTGTTGGTGGTGATGCGCAGGTTAAGGCAATGAAGAAGGTTTCCGGTACCTTGCGTATCGACCTTGCTTCATACCACGAATTGGAATCATTCGCACAATTTGGATCTGACCTTGATGAAGCAACTCAGTCCAAGTTGAATCGTGGTGCCAGAACCGTTGAAGTTTTGAAGCAGCCGCTTCATTCTCCAATTCCTGTTGAAAAGCAGGTTGTGATTCTTTATTGCTTGACTCATGGCTTCTTGGATAAGATTGCCATTGACGATATTTTGAGATATCAAAATGAAATCTTTGACTACTTTGATCAAAATGATAAAGATTTGTTGGATGATATTGTTAAGACTGGCCAATTACCTGATACGGGCAAATTGGATGCCGCAATTAAAGAGTTTGAAAAGACGTTCCAACCAAGCAAACAAGATGATCAACAATCAAATGATGATCAATCAGCTGCTTCGAATGACTAGTTTTAAGGAGGGTGAGATTACATGGGTGCTTCGCTGAACGATGTTAAACATCGGATTACTTCTACTAAGAAGACGCGACAAATTACGAATGCCATGGAAATGGTTTCTCAGGCAAAACTGAACCAGATCCAAAAGCATACGGTTAGTTATGCGGAATATGCAAGCCAAATCAAATCTGTTGTATTACATTTAGCCCAATCTCACATTTTGGATGGGTTAAAGAAATCCTCAGGTCACTCAGCTGACAATGATCAGTCTAAGACTAAGAGAAGCGCGTATTTAATTATCACATCCGATCGTGGCATGGTTGGTAGTTATAATAGCAACGTCATTCGCGAAACCAACGAATTTATTGAGAAGCATTCGGGTTCGAATGACTATCAAATTTTGGCTGTTGGTGGAACCGGTTCTGATTTTTACAAAAAGCGTGGCGACAATGTTTCTTACGAATATCGCGGTGTCAGCGATGTTCCAACATTTAATGAGGTTCGCCAAATCGTTAAGATGGTCACATCGATGTACGGTAAAGGTGAATTTGATGAATT
>NZ_JAXGWW010000080.1:0-8456 GCF_040773105.1 Lentilactobacillus sp. | reverse complement strand
TTAAAATGTAACAATACCAAGCAATTGATGAAGCTAAATGTCCTAATCGAGTTTGTGATTACGCAAACCGATTAGGACATTTTTTAACATCCGAAGTAAACGTTCAATTGAAGCGTCCGAACAGAAAAATTGAAATCAAGCTGATCAGTATGAAAGCCGCCGCGAACGCAATCATCATGATTGCCTTTTGTATTTTATCTTTTCCGAGAACTCGCTTTGTTCGTTGCGTTTCAACCTCACTTTCGGCTACGTAGGCCACAATTTCAGAAAATGTTTTGAGGTCTTGGCGGTTTTTCAAGCGTTCGAGCTTAAACGAGCTCAGTAACATGATCGCAAAACAAATAATCGGCAGAAAAACCACGGTTGTCGATTCTTCAAAATAGAACACCGGTCCAATCGAAATAGCGCCAATCATCGCAGCGATGAGCATGATCAATGTATAGACAGACATTGCCCGGTTTACTTGTTTATTGGACAACTTATCTTTCATAGCCTCCAAATCTCCTCTAATGAGTTCATCCACAGAAACGTCAAAAAGAACACTCAACAATAAAATATTTTGAATATCAGGATACCGTTTATTGGTTTCCCAATTTGAAACGGTTTGTCGTGACACATAAACTTTACGGGCCAATTCTTCTTGAGAAAGGTTCTGAATTTTTCGGTAAGTTTTAATTTTGTTTCCAATGTCCATTTCCTCAACCCCTTACTGAAATTATACCTGAATAAGAAAATATAATCTGTCATCAAAGTTAATCACCCAGCTAAAATTACCCATGTAAACAAACTTTGACACGACAGACTTCAATATTTGGCTTCAGGAGGAAAATTTCACAAAAAAACACAAACCGCAATCGCGCAGTTTGTGTTTTTTGATTTGCTATTTTATTAAATGATGCCTATCTATTACAGATTTTTATCCATATTAAACGTCAATTTGGACAACGTCAGGCCCTTTTCAATCAATTGATGATTGAACTTCTCAGTGGCAATCCGCATCATTTTAACGACATCGTGATTTTGGCCAGTCAAGTAATCCGTTAGTTCCTGACCCTGCAACGCCTGGCTTTCATCAATTGCATTTTGAACGTGTCGGCGCAACTGTTCCTTCATGTCGGTTAAGAAATCGACATCATCTTGGATAAATTCAGAATAGTGCGATTCAACCAACATCGACAGCTTACGATACATCCAGTAGGCACTGACGTCATCGCAATGAACCGGCGTGTTGGCGTAGGTATCGTCGGTGTCGGTCGCATTGGCAAAGAACGGGACGTATGGTGAAAATGCCGGCACACCAAAGCATAACCACATAATCGCGTTGCTATTATTATCAACGTCATTGCGAATTTGGAGAACATGGGAATTTTGTGTCCGGTTCATCGAAATCGGCCGGAATAACGTCTTGGTCGCCTCATTTCCGCGACTAAACGGATCGTAAGGTGTTTCATTGTAGTGAGACCCTAAGATGTATTCCACATCTTCGACACTGATTTTATGATCAGTATGACAAATAAACGGCAAGTCTGACGAGGTCGGTGACTGCTCAATTTCAGGGTTCAAATACTTCTGGCCAAACCAAACACGTGGTGTGTTGTAATGGCGGTCCTTTTCGTTATCGGTTCCAAAAATATGGCGGAAGTTAAACCCTTCCTTGTCGGTATTCAAGTGGTACTTCTTAACAAATTTTTGAATGCCATCGGAGTACATAAAGTTGTCGGAATCTTTAAAATCAACTTGCTGAATTGCAACCTGGTTGGCAGCAATGGCATACGCGTCGTCTGGAATCCGTTGGGCAACCCAATGGTGACCAGTGACGATTTCCATATACCAAACTTCATGCTTGTCACTAAATAAGACACCGTTGCCTTCAGGTGACCCATATTTTTTGATCAAGTCGCCGAGATATTTGACACCATCGCGGGCGGAGTCAATGTATGGCAGAACCATGGACTGCAGTGAATCTTCAGCCAGGCCATCCTTAACCAGCGGATCAAACGCCAACGCCCGTTCATTTCCATAAACACTTTCGGTAGCACTCATCGCAACGTTTTTTTCGTTAAAGCCACTTTCGGCATAGACCCCTTCTTTGTCAACTTCGACATTTGGCGTCAATGAGTAGCGATACGCTTTCTTAGGAAGTGGTGCCTTAAACCCGTTTTGGTTGGATACCCACTCGCCTTCTTGATGATCATTGGCCGGCTCAACGTAAAAACGCTGAGGAGTCAGTGGCAGGAATGTATCGTCATTTCTGGCAATCATCGTCGATCCGTCAATGGAAGCCTTTTTGCCGACAAGAACGGTTGTACATGCTGATAAATGTTTGGAAGCCATTGTCATATCTCTTCTTTCGAAATTCAAATTATAGTTTAGCGGTTAATTGAACATCTGGATATTTGTCCTTGAACCAACGCAGGGCAAATTCGTTTTCAAATAAGAATAACGGATTGCCGGCGCGATCCTTGACCAATAAGTTTCGTGATGACGACATCTTTTCGTCCAGTTGCTCAGGATCAATCCAGCGGGCAATTTTATGGCCCATCGGATCCATGTTAACTTCAGAATTATATTCGTTCTGCATTCTGAACTGGAACACTTCAAACTGCAGCTGACCGACTGCCCCCAAAATATAATCATTGGTGGTATAGGATTGATACAGTTGGACTGCGCCTTCTTGAACCAATTGGTCAATTCCCTTATGAAATGACTTTTGTTTCATGACGTTCTTTGCAGAAACGCGGACAAATAGTTCTGGTGTAAATTGTGGCAGCTTTTCAAAAGCGACTTTTTTCTTACCAGAATAGATGGTATCGCCAATCTGAAAATTACCGGTATCGTATAACCCGATAATATCGCCGGCAACAGCGGTTTTAACGTTCTCCCTGGTATTGGCCATGAACTCGGTCACATTGGATAGCCTCAGCTTCTTTTGCGTCCGATACAGGTTGACGTCCATCCCCTTCTCAAATTCTCCGGAACAAACCCGAACAAAGGCAATCCGATCCCGGTGATTGGGATTCATGTTGGCCTGAATTTTGAAGACGAAGCCCGAGAATGTCTCGTCATCTGGTTGAACAACGTCGCCATCTTCCGTCTTATGTGCACTCGGTGCCGGTGCGTACTTCAAATAGGCGTCAAAAAAAGTCTTGACCCCAAAGTTAACCAACGCGGAGCCGAAGAATACAGGTGTCATATCTCCGGTCGCAATTTTGCCTTCATCAAATTGATTACCGGCCATATCCAAGAGGTCAATGGCGTCCTTGGCATCTTCAAACTGCTCGTCTTCAGCCAATTTCTCGTTGTTGATCGGATTGTTATTGTCATCCAAATCAACAATTTCCGATGGTTTATTATCTTTGGCATGATTATAGAGTTCCACGTTATGATTATAGCGGTCAAAAATCCCAGTCAGGGTCTTTCCCATGCCGATCGGCCAGTTCATTGGGTATGCTTCAATTCCCAAGACGTTTTCCAGCTCGTCAATCAAGTCCATCGGTTCACGACCGTCGCGATCGAGCTTATTCATAAACGTAAAAATTGGAATTCCCCGCATTTTACATATTTGGAATAGTTTCTTGGTCTGCGGTTCGATTCCTTTGGCAGAGTCAATGACCATGACAGCTGAATCAACGGCCATCAAAGTCCGGTAAGTATCTTCCGAGAAATCCTCATGACCCGGGGTATCCAAAATGTTGATCCGTTTGCCGGCATAGTCAAACTGCATCACAGAACTGGTAACCGAAATACCACGTTTCTGTTCAATTTCCATCCAGTCGGATTTGGCATAGTTGCCGGTCTTTCTGGCCTTAACCGTTCCGGCCGAGCGAACAACGCCCCCGAACAAAAGCAATTGCTCCGTGATAGTCGTTTTACCGGCATCAGGGTGAGAGATAATCGCAAATGTCCGCCGGGTGCTGTCTTCCTTTTCTAATTGTTGGGTATTCATATTTACTTCCTTTCAGACGAGTCAATAACTAATTAATTTTAACACGTTTTGGCCTTGACTCCTAGAACCCTCGCTTCATTCAAACAAAAAGGACTCATGCCATAGAAGTCCCACACAAGTCCTCGTAAATCAAATGATTCAGTTGCTTACATGCCACTTTCAACCTGGTGCATCACGTAGTTGACAACTTTTAATGAACTTAAGCCATCGTTAATCGCACAGAAACGATTGTAAAAGTTCATAAACTTCTCATTGGCAGACATATCGGGATGGGCCAGCGCATGGTCAATTTCTTCAAGGAGCTGCTTGGAAGTGTTGGCAATCTTTCCGGGCAAGTCTTTTTCATAGTTGAGGTAGAATCCCCGGAGTTCTTCCTTGTACAAATGATAGTCGTAAGGGTAGAACAGAATTGGCCGTTTCAAGTATGCGTAATCGAAGAAAACAGATGAGTAATCAGTGATTAACAGATCGGAAACCAGGTACAGGTCACTAATGTTAGGATAATCTGAGAAATCATAGACAAAGTCTGAGTACTCAGAGATATCCAACGCATTTGAAATGAGATAATGCATTCTCAAGACCAGGACGGTGTCATCACCAAATGATTGACGGAAATCGTCAAGATTAAATGGCAGTTCAAAAGTATACTTTCCTTTTTCGGCAAACTGGTTGTCCCGATAAGTCGGCGCGTACATGACCACTTTCTTATCCAGTGGGATTCCGAGTTGTTCCTTGATGGCATTAATATCTTCCTTTTGAGTATTAATCAATTCATCGTTCCGTGGATACCCAATCTTTAAAATCTGATTGTTGAAGCCAAAGGCCGAACGGAAAATCTGCGTTGAGTAATCGTTTGGTGAAACCAGCGCATCCCAACGGTTTGCTTCTCGAACAAAGTTCTTGTGATACTTGGCCGTCGTAGTCCCCGGCATTGAAACATTTTCAATATCCAAGCCAAGCTTTTTCAGCGGTGTTCCGTGCCATGTCTGGATATAAGTCACGTAGTTCGGCTTCTTAACCCAAGTTGGGAAGCGGGCATTGCTAATCCAAAACTGTGATTTTTCCAAAACCCGGACCCATTTGTTCGTCCGACGGATCACATAGGCAATCTGATTCTCCTTACAAAATTTCTTCTGTGAGCGGTCAATTGACCAGATCATTTTGATGCCGGGATACAACGTTTTGAAAGTCTTATAAATTGCAAACGGACTGTCACTAACCTGACGACCCCCAAAGCTTTCAAAAATAATCGTTGTGTTCTCATATGGTGAGTGACCAGATTTGAACAAGAAACGCATTCGGACCAAGTTCAGCTTATCTTGAATCATGCGAATCACATCAACCACGGTTGACGCTTTGCCGCCCGCAGCCCCGAGCTTTTCAAAGACTGAAGCGCCTTGAAATTCTTTGACCAAAATGCCATTGTCAAAGCGCTTCTCAAGGGTAATCATACGGTTGCCGGGTTGTTTAATTTCAGTTGATTGACCTGCCAGAGATTTGGAGATAATCAAACGCTGCTTGATTTCTTTTCCGTTTAATTCATATTCAATGTAAAGCTCACCAACTGAATTCTGAGGAATATCCGTGAGTGGGATCGCTACCGTGAACATTCCCTCAAACAACTTTTTGGTGACCGGATATTCCAATTTCCCGGCCGTCGTATGATTTTTAAGAATAATCCGCTGGTTCTTGATAATGGTGCCGTTAATCTTGTTGTAGCCAGTGATTTCCAAGTTTTGATCGGTCAAGTTGACGGAGTTAATCATAAATTCCTGATCGGATTGATGTGTCCGAAGGTTGAACAATGCCATCCCCTGCGCATCACTGTTAAATTGATAATAACTGGTCAGCTCTAACTGGTGGCGATCACTTAAATATTCACTTTCAACCTGGATAACGCTTTTGTTGGACAAACTATTGTGAATCAAAAAGATCTGCCATTCAAATTCAGTTTGATCTTCCGATTCAAAATGAAAGTCCTGCGCATCAATATTGACCCGGACAATGTTGTGGGTCAAGATCTTGCTGATCGGCTTCATGATTGATGCCAGGCTATTTTTTTCGACAAACAAAAAGTAGGCGTTTTCTAGTGAAGCCGAAACGTCCAGCAGTTCGAATTCCAGAACCTGTTTTCCCTTTTTTTGATGGACTCCTGATAATATCGCTCGCAATTTGATTTCCCCTTAATAATTAAAGATTCGTTTTCCAGGCAGGTACTTGGATGCATCGACAATGTTATCAATATCAATATACGTCCGGGCATCCTTAATATCCATGTTCAATAAGACCTGGTGATAAAAGGCGTTAATATCGTCATAGCGATGATAATCACTGTACGACAGTGCTTTGGTAAACGTTGACCGCCCTTGTCCTTCAAACGTTCGAAGCATCTCGTCGGTATTATTGGTTTTTTCATCCACCAATTCAGACAGATCTTGCGGTGCGGCAATAATTGAACTTTGCGTCACACTGTAGGTGACTTTTTGATTTTTAATGTAGTTGGTAAATCGGTAGACGAGCTGCCCCTTGGCATTCAAAAGCATACTTTCATCCAGATTGTCATCTTCAAACTTTTCGATTCCAAATAACTGATCTTGGTGATCATAGGTGTTGATCTGAATAACCCGACTGGATTTGTCAAATAACAGTGTATGTAGTCTAACGGCGTCATCCCCAAATAACGTTTCCGCAACAATGTCGCCATCGTCATCAATATACCTGGTTAGTGGTAATTTGCCAAGGTGGGCATCATAAGCTCTTAGATCATCGAGGGAAGGGTTTAAGAAATCACCTTGCTTTAAGTCGATGCCATCGTGATCCGCATAGATGTCCGCCAATGAGATCAACCGCACTGCCGGTCCGGCTGCCGGTAAATCAAGGCGGCTAAATTCACGTTCTGCCTGCCAAATTTCATCAAAATCAGTCATTGCCAAAAGGACAACGACTTGAAAATCCGTTGTGAGTAATGACATTAACTGCTTTTTAAAGGTTGCTTTTCGAATACCTTGAATGGATGTTACCAAAAAGATTGCTCGTCCCATAATTTCCTCCTGAATAATCAACTGCAAATGGGACAAAGGGCCCCGCGCGTCCTGCACGGCCAATATTTTTTCGAATCAACTATCCGAAAAATGACGGCCGTGCACCCGACGCGGCCCCTTTGCCCCACGTTCATGCGATATCACCATTGAGATTAAAGGGGCTGGCGGCAAAACATGAGTTTTGTCCCAGCCCCTTTTGAGTCACGAATGCTACCAAGCTAAAACGTGCGCCAAAAAGCAGCTCAACTCGGTCTTTATGCTTGCCAATCCTTAGTGTCGGTAAGACCTAAGTCTTCCTTGATCTTGGTCGTGGAAATGCCTTCGGTTCGAGGCAAATAAACAACTTCGCAATAGTCCTTTAAGAAGTCGAATTTCCCTTTCCAGTCGTCACCCATGACAAAAACGTCGATATCGCGATCTTGAACGTCGTGAATTTTTTGGTCCCAGTTGGTTTCCGGAATCACTTCATCGACGTATTTAATGGCTTCAAGAATATACTTTCGATCTTCGTATGACGTGTATGCTTTTTTACCCTTTTCAGCGTTAAACTCATCTGACGACAAGCAAACGGTGAGGTGATCACCAAGTGCCTTGGCACGCTTTAATAAGCGGACGTGGCCCTTGTGCAGCAAATCAAACGTCCCATACGTTATTACTTTTTTCATACAATCTCCTACTTAATCAATACTTTGAATGTTAGCTTAAAATAAACACATCTTAAATAGTAGCATAATCACGGTCAACGTCAATGTTTATTAAAGATAATTAACGTTTTTGTGTTATTCCAGCTGGTAAATATTATACAAGTGAACCACAATCACTTTTACCACAGCGTACAAAGGAACCGCTAAAATCATCCCCATCAGCCCGGCAATGTTTCCGGCAGCCAACAGAATAATAATGATGGTCAGTGGATGAATTTCCAGCGACTTGCCGATCACGTTCGGATAAACCAGATTACCGTCAATTTGTTGAACGATTAAAACAACCACGATATTCCAGACAACTGACCAAAAGCCACCGTGAGAAAATGACACGATTAAGGCGGGTGCAATTCCAATGTAAGGTCCAAGGTATGGAATGATATTGCAAATTCCGGCAATCACGCCCAACAACAATGCGTATGGTGTGCCGATAATTACATACCCAATCGCCGTGAAGGTCCCGACAAACAAACACTCGATCATCTGACCGGAAATATATTTGGAGATGGTGTGACTCATTTTACCTAATAAATCCATCGTTTGTTCACGGTGACGTTCGGGCAAGATATTCTTGATGGTCGGTGCCAGCCGATAACCGTCCTTAAGCATATAAAACAGGACAACCGGAACGGTTACGGCAATAATCACCACGTTGGCTGCCGCTGAAATGATCCCGCCTAACCCGGTCGTCACGCTGTTAAAGATCGTCTCGGCGTACTTATTGACGTTGCGGGATAGTTTGTCTGTCATCGACGTAAAGTCAAC